>NZ_JADYVS010000178.1:0-435 GCF_020194055.1 Bradyrhizobium sp. NBAIM03
GTCGACAACGCCAGCGGTAACGGCCGTAACGATCTCACCTGAGGCGCGTCGCAAAAAGCCCAACCTTGTGCCGAAACGGCACAAGCCGCCTCGGCGCGGCACCTAGACTCCTCCGCAACCTTCGCCCGCCAGCGCCGTTCGGCAAAACAGGCGGATCGGCACAGACCACGGGGAGACAACCATGCCAGCCCACACCCTCAACGCGAGCAGCGCAGGCGCGCGCGCCGCCGACGCACATCGACATCCCGCACCCTGGCGAGCCGTTCTGGCCGCCAGCGTCGGTAACGCGCTCGAATACTACGATTTGCTGATCTACGGCTATTTCGCCATCACCATCGGCAAGCTGTTCTTCCCCACGGGCGATGCGTGGAGTTCGCTGATGTTCTCCGTCGGGACGTTTGGCGTGTCGTTCATCATGCGCCCGCTCGGCTCGAT
>NZ_JADYVS010000179.1:0-433 GCF_020194055.1 Bradyrhizobium sp. NBAIM03
TACTTCGCCCGGCCTTCGTGCAGCGCGTCGATCATCTCGTCGCGCGAACTGCCGAGCGTTTCTGCGGCGGAATAGAGATAAAGGCCGTGGCCCGCTTCGTCCTGCACCTTGGCCAGGAGGATGGCCTTGCGCTTGAGCGACGGCGCCCGGCTGATCCAATTGCCTTCCGGCAGCATGCCGACCACCTCGGAGTGCGCGTGCTGCGAAATTTGCCGCAGCAGCGTCTTGCGGTACGGCGCCGGCATCCAGTCTTGCGGCTCGATTTTTTGGTCGGCCCCGATGCGTGCATCGAAGCGCGCCTGCAAATCGGCTTCGCCTTGAGAGGCGGCGGCCAATTCCTGCTCCGTTGGCAAACCGCCGGGTTGGTCGAGGCTTTGGGTGTACATGCGATCCTCCGGCCGCTTGCGCGGCATGTGCACGGCACGTCATGCGC
>NZ_JADYVS010000180.1:0-432 GCF_020194055.1 Bradyrhizobium sp. NBAIM03
ATCTAAAGGTGTGTCCCCTGCCCATTGTTCAGCTAAGAATACACTGCCATCCACACCTACCATTGGGTCTTTCTTTAAGTAGTCAGGAATTTCAGGATGCTGCATCGTTGCATCTAAAACTGGTGAAATTAATACAATATGTCCTGGTTGCACAATATGTTTTTCTTTTAACAATTGAGCAAATGATAAAGCAATTTGACCGCCCGCAGAGTCACCCATTACAACGATTTGTTTAGAATCTGCTACTTGATTCAATAAATCATGGTACAACTTTTCAAAAAGCACATACGTCGCTTGATAATCTTGATGCGGAATCTTCGGATATACTGGCATGATGACTTTAGCATTGAGTGTTTCTGCAAGTTCATCAATAAATTCGAAATGAATTTTGAGTGGGTCTTGGAACCATGCGCCTCCATGTGCATATAATAC
>NZ_JADYVS010000181.1:0-432 GCF_020194055.1 Bradyrhizobium sp. NBAIM03
CCTTTGGGACAATGCCGATCGGAAGTCCAAATCCGGCGAAGCATCTCATTGCTCACAGGTCGGTTCACACCTTCTCCAAGCCACAGACGATCTGTCCGCTTGGTGTGTTTCCTATCACCAATGTGATATCTCGTCAGCTGGGTCGGTCGAATCACCGAAATGTAGTGCCAGATCCTTTCGGCAAGATCTAGTGGCACAAATACCGTACGCCATCTTGTGCCAAGGTCTGACCCAGGACTGACCTTGCCTCCCTTAGTGCCATACTTGAGCACTAGCGGAACCTCACCAGCCAATATCCAGTCGGGTTGCCAGTTGGTTCTCTCGCTCGTTCTTTTTGCTGGAAAACAGGTGACCCGTAGTTGATTGGCTTCCGAGATCCTGAGGCCAGAACGGATGATCAGCTCGAAGATCAGAATTTTTACGGGCGCACGC
>NZ_JADYVS010000182.1:0-431 GCF_020194055.1 Bradyrhizobium sp. NBAIM03
GTTGTAGAACGGAATATCCGTCAGGTCGGCCAGGTCCATTTCAACGCCAGCGGGCAGGCGGGTGGATGCCGCACGCAGCAGGCCCTGGTTGGTGGACTTGCGGCGCAGGCTACCGGCAATGCCGAGAAAATTCAGCGACATGAAGAACGACTCCGTCAATATTGGGATTGACGAGAATAACGGACATTCGCCCGATCAAAAAGAGGCCTTACGCGCTACACCTGGCCGGCGCGAAAACACCCGGCTTCGTGGTCATCCACCATGCCGGTGGCCTGCATGAAGGCGTAGCAGATGGTCGGGCCGACAAACTTGAAACCGCGCTTGATCAGCGCCTTGCTCATCGCCTTGGACGCATCGGTCGCGGCGGGTGCATCGCGGTAGCTGTCCCAGCGGTTGACGATGGTCTTGCCATCGACAAACGACCACAGGAA
>NZ_JADYVS010000183.1:0-430 GCF_020194055.1 Bradyrhizobium sp. NBAIM03
GGCTACGACGGCCAGATCTACTCCATCGGCTTTCTGGTCGGCTGGCCGATCATCACGTTTCTGATGGCCGAGCGGCTGCGCAATCTTGGCAAGTTCACCTTTGCAGACGTGGCAGGCTACCGGTTCGAGCAAGGCCCGATCCGCAGCTTTGCCGCCGTTGGCACGCTGGTGGTGGTGGCGTTCTATCTGATCGCTCAGATGGTGGGTGCAGGCCAGCTCATCAAACTGCTGTTCGGGCTGGATTACTGGATCGCGGTGGTCATCGTCGGTGCGTTGATGATGGTCTACGTGCTCTTCGGCGGTATGACCGCAACCACCTGGGTGCAGATCATCAAGGCGTGCATGCTGCTGGCTGGCGTGACGTTCATGGCCATCATGGTGCTGGCGCAGTACGGTTTCAGTCTGGAGGCGTTGTTCGCCAAGGCTGTGC
>NZ_JADYVS010000184.1:0-430 GCF_020194055.1 Bradyrhizobium sp. NBAIM03
CCGGTGACTGCGCGGGGCGCTACGGCGGGGACGAATTCGCCATCGTGCTGCCCGGCATGCATGCGCGCGACGCCCTGGCCATTGCCCAGCGCATCCGCGAGCAGACAGAAGGCGTGCGCCTGCGCAGCCTGCCCGAACTGCGCATCACCAGCAGCATCGGCGTGGCCCCGGCCGACCACCGCCACAGCAGCCTGCGGGCGTGGATCGACGCCGCGGACGCAGCGCTGTACGTCGCCAAAAACGGCGGACGCAATCAGGTGGCGGGGTGCATGGAGCCAGCGCTGGTACCAGCGGTGTAGCAGCCAGCACTGCGGCCGGCGTCAGGGCTCGTTGGCGGCTGCAGGGTTCACCGGCCACTGCACCCGCACCGTGCAACCAGCGCCCGGCACCGCCGTCGCGCTAACCTCTGCGCCGTGGCGCTGCGCAATGG
>NZ_JADYVS010000185.1:0-429 GCF_020194055.1 Bradyrhizobium sp. NBAIM03
CTTCCGGTCGGCACCGGGAGGTGCCGACGGCTTGGTCAGCAAACGTTCAAGAGCATCGGGTGGCGGCGCGTGACGGTTCCTTCGAACACCACCCACGGCAAGTTGAGAACGGTATCCACGTCGAATGAGCCGCCGCCGTCGCGACTGGCGTACATGCCGATGATGCGCTCAGGCTGTGCACCCTCCGGTGCGCCAGGCGCAAAGTACATCGTGGCGTTCCACGCCAATCCCTCGGCCGTGATGCCATCGACCAACTGGCTGTCCATGCTGTCCCACTCCTCATTGGTTTGCAGACAGGCTGCAGTATGCAGCCGCTTGTCGTCTTGCGATGAAAAGCAGGAGACATATTTTTACTTTGCCTAACCAACTTGACAGACGCAACGCAAAAAACCAGAATCCAAGAATTACTAACGCGAGCAACGCCAGAAA
>NZ_JADYVS010000186.1:0-429 GCF_020194055.1 Bradyrhizobium sp. NBAIM03
CGCTCGCTGGAGATTTTCAATCGGCTCGGTTGCGGCGACTGCATGATCGACAAGGGCGTGAGCTGGAACGTCGGCAAGGTCTACCTGAAGGACGAGCTGCTCTACAGCTTTGACCTGCTGCCCGAAACCGGCCACCGCCGGCCGGCGTTCATCAACCTCCAGCAGTACTACGTCGAGGGCTTTCTCGTTGAACGCGCGCAAGCCTTGCCGAACATCGAACTGCGCTGGAAGAACAAGGTGACGGCCCTCACGCAGGATGCCGATGGCGTGACGCTCAGCATTGAGACGCCCGATGGCACGTACGCACAGCGCGCGCGGTACGTCGTCGCCGCCGATGGCTCGCGCAGCCCGGTACGCCACATGATGGGCCTCGAAGCCCGCGGCCCGACCTTCAAAGACCGCTTCCTGATCGCCGACGTGCGTATGGAT
>NZ_JADYVS010000187.1:0-429 GCF_020194055.1 Bradyrhizobium sp. NBAIM03
AGGTACTGGACCTCACGCCCTCGCATACGCTCGATTTTCCGGACTTCGGGCTCGTCTACCTGCGCAATGCAGAGAACGATGTTGAACTGGAACTGACTTTGAACAAGGGCCGCCAGGAGCCCTACACCCACGGCGACGGCTATGGCCATGTGGCCGTGGTTGTCGACGATGTGGCCACCAAGCATGCCGAATTGCTCAGGGCGGGCTACGAGCCGCTGGCGGTCAAGGAATTCAAGGCAAACGATGCGTTGCTAGCCCGCTTCTTCTTCATCCAGGATCCGGACGGCTACAAGATCGAGGTGCTTGAGCGCCTCGGTCACTATCGCTGAGCGTGCCATCGCGCGGGCATGGCTCAGCGTGCCTGATCTGATCTCGGAAGCAACGCGCCATGATTCCTCATCTCTTCACCGCGCTCTCGGGCCCGCTTTC
>NZ_JADYVS010000019.1:0-152450 GCF_020194055.1 Bradyrhizobium sp. NBAIM03
CCCGTGGGTCGCTACGCATGAAGAGCAGCGCAATGCGTAGCGGGGTGGGGTGATCTCTCCACTCGGGTACTGTTGGACGTGGGAAGACCGTCACCCCACCCCGCTACGCATTGCGCTGCTCTTCATGCGTAGCGACCCACGGGCGAGCTACGCTCGTCCCGGACCCCTCCATGGGAGGGTAAGGGAAAAATTAGAACGACGTCCCGGCCCGTCTCGGCTTTGCCTCTTCGAGCTCGGCCTCGCGCGTCACCGGTGAAATACGGAGCGCGGTGATGCGGTTGCGCTCGCGGCGGAGGACGCGGAAGCGGAAACCGTGGAAGGTGAAGCTCTGGCCGCGGTCGGGGATCGAGCGCGCCTCGTGAATGACGAGGCCGGCGACCGTGGTTGCCTCTTCATCGGGCAGATGCCAGTCCATGGCGCGGTTGAGATCGCGGATCGGCACCGACCCGTCGACCACGACGGAGCCATCCGGCTGACGGCGCACGCCGGCCACCACCACGTCATGCTCGTCGGAGATGTCGCCGACGATCTCCTCCAGAATGTCTTCCAGCGTCACGAGGCCTTCGACCTCACCATACTCGTCGACGACGAGTGCGAAATGGGTCTTGCGGCGGCGGAACGCCTTGAGCTGCTGGGATATCGGCCGCATCTCCGGCACGAACCAGGGCGGCAGCATGATGGTGGTGACGTCGATGCGCGACGTGTCGCCTTCCGATGCGCGGATCGCACGCAACAGATCCTTGGCGTGCAGAATGCCGATGATGTTCTCCGACTTGTCCCGCCACAGCGGAATGCGGGTGTATTCGGTGGCCAGCACCTCCCGCACCAGCTCCTCCGGCGGCAGGTCGGCGTTGATCATCACCATAGCCGTGCGGTGGACCATCACGTCAGACACCGTCAGCTCGCCGAGACGGAAGACGTTGTGAATGTACTCGGCCTCGCCGCTCTCGATCTTGCCGTGCACGGCCGATTCCTCGACCAGGCCCTCGATCTCCGAATCCGTCAGGATTTCGTGTTGCGAGAACTCCTGCACCCCCATCAGGCGCAGGATCGCGCTCGACGCTGTGTTGAGGCACCAGCTCAGCGGGTAGAACAGGAGGTAGGAAAAATGCAGCGGATAGGCAATCCACTGCGACACCGGCATCGGCTCCCGGATCGCAAGCGTCTTCGGCACCTGCTCGCCGATGACGATGTGCAGCGAAGAGAAGACCAGAAAACCCGCCACGAACGAGGTGAAGTGCAGCGTGGCCTCCGACATTCCGAGCGGGCTGAGGACGGGGCTCAGCAGCGCAGACACGGTCGGCTCACCGATCCAGCCGAGACCGAGCGAGGCCATGGTGATGCCGAGCTGGCAGCAGGCGAGATAGGATTCGATGTTTCCCATCATCGTCTGCAGCAGGCGCGCACCGAAGCGGTTCTGCTCGACCATGGCCTTGACGCGGAAGCCGCGGCTCTTCACCAGCGCAAATTCCGCCGCCACGTAAAACGCGTTGGCGGCGAGCAGGAGGGCCGCAAGCAGCAGATTGATCGAGATCGAACTCATGTTTGCCTCGCGACCGCCCCGGCATTCCCCGCCGTTTCGCGGGCGGCCGATCTGAACGGTCCCGTTATCACTGCGCGAGCTTCTCTTTCAGGAAGTCGCGCACCGGCGCCGGCTCGACGTCCTTTGCGATCACCGCGCGGCCCACGGCCTCCAGTAGGATGAAGGTGAGCTTGCCGCGCTTGACCTTCTTGTCCTGCGCCATCAGCGCCATCAGCGCGTCGGCATCGGCGAGCCCTTCCTGCGCAAAGCCGGCGATGTCCTGCAGGCGCGTCGGCAGGCCTGCCTCGATCAGGTGGCGCTCGATGCGCGCCGCCTCACGCTCGCCGATCATGCCGAGCTTCGCGGAGAACTGCGCTGCCAGCGTCATGCCGATGGCGACGCCCTCGCCGTGGAACAGGCGGTCGGAGAAGCCGGTCACAGCCTCCAGCGCGTGGCCGAAGGTGTGGCCGAGATTGAGCAGCGCGCGCTCGCCGGTCTCGCGCTCGTCGCGCGCGACGATTGCGGCCTTGGCCCGGCAGGAGGTCGCGATCGCATGCTCGCGGGCCGATCCGCCCCTCGAGATGTCGGCATGGTTCTTCTCCAGCCAGCTAAAGAAGGCCTCGTCGCCCAGCACGCCGTATTTGGCGACCTCGGCATAGCCGGCCCGGAACTGGCGCGGCGACAGCGTGTCGAGCACGGCGGTGTCGGCGATGACGAGCACCGGCTGGTGGAAGGCCCCGAGCAGATTCTTGCCCTGCGGCGAGTTGATGCCGGTCTTGCCGCCGACGCTGGAATCGACCTGCGCGAGAAGCGAGGTCGGCACCTGCACGAAATCGACGCCGCGGCGCAGGATCGCCGCGGCAAAGCCGGCGAGATCGCCGACCACGCCGCCGCCGAGCGCGATGACGAGATCGTTGCGCTCGATCTTCGCTGCGATCAGGGCCTCGCTGACCTTTTCGAGCCCGGCATAGGTTTTCGAGATCTCGCCTTCCTCGACGACGATGCGCGAGGTCGGAATACCGCTGGCTGCGAGCGACGCCTCAGTGGGCTCGAGCCAGTATTTCGCGACGGTGCGGTCGGTCACGATGGCCGTGCGCACGCCGGGACGCAGAGCGGCGACACGCTCGCCGAGCGAGGCCAGCACGCCGCGGCCGATGACGATGTCATAGGCGCGGTCACCGAGTGCGACGTCGACCTTGATGGGATCGGAATGTTTCAACGGCGCAGTCATCTTGACGCACTCGCAATGTCGGCAGGCGGTTGGGCTGGCTCTCCGCCGCAGAGACGGGCGTGCAGCGCCTCGATGCATTCCTCGACGATTCTGTCGTGCGGCACGTCGCGCGAGGCGATGGTGAGGTCGGCATTGGCATAGATCGGCTCGCGCTGGGCGAGAAGGCGCGTCACGGTTCCTTCGGGATCGGCGGTCTGAAGCAGCGGACGGTCGGCACGGCGCCGCACGCGGCGCATGATGACGTCATGGTCCGCCCTCAGCCAGATCGAGATGGCCTTCGCCGCGATGCGTGCGCGCGTCTCCTCGCGCATGAAAGCGCCGCCACCGGTCGCCAGCACGATCGGCCCGCCCTCGAGCAGCCGTGCGATCACACGGGCCTCGCCGTCGCGGAAATAGGGCTCGCCATGGGCCGCAAAGATCTCCGGGATGGTCATGCCGGCATGGGCCACCTCGATTTCGGTGTCGGCATCGATGAAGGGCAGCCTGAGCCGGGCCGCGAGGCGGCGGCCGATGGTGGATTTGCCCACCCCCATCATGCCGACGAGCACGATCGAGCGCGCCCCGAGCGCCGACAGGATGTCGGCCTCGGGCGAAGCAGGAAGCGGCAACGCGGCGTCGGACATCGTCTCGCTCGACTGGATCTCGCTCGAACTGCCGCCAGATGCGGCATGGCTTTGGCCACCTATACGACCCCATGGGGGCCCTCGCCAGAGGACTCTTGCCACGAAACGGCGAACATGTTGGATGATTTCATTGGTTAATTTGGCTGCCGCGCCCCGACCCGAGACCCCAGAACGATGCCGAGCCTGTTCCGCTTCCTGACGGTCGTCGCCGTGATCGGCGGCATCGTCTATGGCGCGCTCTTCGCGCTGGCGAACTTCGTCGACCCGAAGCCGCGCGAGATGACGGTGACGATCCCGCCGGACAAGTTTCTCAAGAAATAGGAGCTAGCCTCCCGGGCATGCCCGCCAAACCCTCAGACACCAGGCTCATCGGCCTGTTCCTCGACATGCTCGCCGCGGAACAGGGCGCCGGCCCCAACACGCTCGATGCCTACCGCCGCGACCTCAGCGATTTCTCGGAATTTCTGGGCCGCGTCGGCCATACATTCGTGGATGCCGAGACCCAGACGCTGCGCGACTATCTCGTCGATCTCGACACCCGCGGCTTCAAATCCACCAGTGTGGCCCGCCGGCTGTCCGCGATGCGGCACCTCTACCGTTTCCTGCTGAACGAGCGCATCCGCGGTGACGATCCCGCCGCGATCCTGTCAGGTCCGAAGCGCGGCCGCGGCCTGCCGAAAGTGTTGTCGATCGCCGACGTCGACCGCATGCTCCGCCGCGCCAGGGAATTGAGCGAGGCGGAAGATGCCTCGCCGTCGAAACGGCTGCGTGCCTTGCGGCTCTATTGCCTGCTCGAGGTGCTCTACGCCACGGGCCTGCGCGTCTCCGAGCTGGTGGCGCTGCCGCGCTCGGCGGCCAAGCGCGACGCCCGCATGATCGTGGTGCGCGGCAAGGGCAACAAGGAACGGCTGGTACCGCTCAACGACGCCTCGCGGCAGGCGATGGCGGACTATCTCGCCGCCACGGAAGCGGCAAAGGCCGACAGGAAGAACAGCGTGGCCGCGTCGAAATGGCTGTTCCCCTCGTTCGGCGAGAGCGGACATCTGACGCGCCAGCATTTTGCCCGCGACCTCAAGGAGCTCGCGGTTGCGTCCGGCTTGCAGGCCCGCCTGGTCTCCCCGCACGTGCTGCGCCACGCCTTTGCCAGCCATCTGCTGCACAACGGCGCGGACCTGCGCATCGTGCAGACCCTGCTCGGTCACACCGACATCTCGACCACCCAGATCTATACCCATGTGGTCGAGGAGCGGCTGAAGAGCTTGGTGCGCGACCTGCACCCGCTGGCGGAGAAGTAGTTGCTGCTGGTAGCCCGGATGGAGCGACGCGTAATCCGGGGCCGCCTCCTCGCGGCCAGACCTTCCCGGATTGCGCTGCGCTCCATCCGGGCTACGGGTAAAGGGTGAAACCGCCTTGACTTCGGCCACATCTCCGCGGAAAGAGCCGGGGCCTCACGGCTGATTTGGCCGACTGCACCAGCACACAAGCCAAACCATTGAAGACGCTACACTTCTTTCCGCCGCCCCAACTTGCTTCGCTTCTCGCGCCCCGTCCCCCTATATTGAGTTGATGCTAGACCAGATGCGCAGCTATCTCGACTTCGAAAAGCCCGTCGCCGAGCTCGACTCCAAGGTCGACGAATTGCGCGCGCTCGCCGCCACCGGCACCGACATCAGCGACGAGGTCGGGCGGATCGAGGACAAGGCGGCGCAGGCGCTGGCCGACCTCTATGCGAACCTGACGCCGTGGCAGAAGACGCTTGTGGCGCGGCATCCGCAGCGGCCGCATTTCAACGACTTCATCAAGGGCCTGATCACCGAATTCACCCCGCTCGCCGGCGACCGCAAGTTCGGCGAGGACGAGGCGCTGGTCGCCGGCTTCGGCCGCTTCCGCGGTGAGCCGATCTGCGTGATGGGCCAGGAAAAGGGCGATTCCACCGAGAGCCGCATCCGGCACAATTTCGGCATGGCGCGGCCGGAAGGGTATCGCAAATGCGTGCGGCTGATGGAGATGGCCGAGCGGTTCGGCCTGCCGGTGCTGTCGCTCGCCGATTCGGCCGGCGCCTATCCCGGCATCGGCGCGGAGGAGCGCGGCCAGGCGGAAGCCATCGCGCGCTCGACCGATGCGTGCCTGGCGCTGACCGTGCCCAACGTCGCGATCATCACCGGCGAGGGCATGTCGGGCGGCGCCATCGCCATCACCACCGCCAACAAGGTCCTGATGCTCGAGCACGCGATCTACAGCGTGATCTCGCCGGAGGCGGCGTCCTCGATCCTCTGGCGCGACGGCACCAAGGCGCAGGAAGCCGCCAACAACATGAAGATCACCGCCCAGGACATGCTCCGCTTCGGCGTGATCGACGCCATCCTGAAGGAGCCGGTCGGCGGCGCCCACCGCGACCCCGCCGCCATGATCGCCACCACGGGCGAGGCCATCGCCAAGGCGTTCGACGAGCTCCGGAACTTTGATGGGGATGCCATCCGCAAGCAGCGGCGGCAGAAATTCCTCGATATCGGCCGCAAACTGGGCTGATTCGCCTCGATTCCGCTCTCGTAGGGTGGGCAAAGCGAAGCGTGCCCACCAATCCCGGCTGTACGAACGGCTCGTGGGCACGGCGCTTCGCGCCTTTGCCCACCCTACCAGGCCTTTCGAGCAGCCCCCGGTAACCCCGCCTTAACCCTTTTTTTGCCCAAATCGGCGATCTGAGTCCCCTCGGCCCGAAAGCCCAAGTTCCGTCCCAAGTCGCGTCCATTTAGTCTTCGTTGACCATGCCACTGGGCCAACGCCCTCGTGATCCCCGCTCGGGTTGCGACCACATGACCCAGAGGTTAGAATTTTAATCAATGGCTTCAGGGCATAAGCGCTGGAGCGGGGTCTGACCGGGCCCGTCTCGGCGGGTCGGTTTACCGGTCGGATTGCGCTTCGGAACAATTGGGGTTCGCGCTTCAATGCCCGGCACGGTGTGGGGTCCATCTTGATTTCTCGTTCGCTTGCTCGCGCGCTCTTGGTTTCGGTTGCGCTGATGACGGCCGGCGGTCTGCTCGCCGGCTGCAACACCGATCAGGTCTCGCTTGCGACCAACGCCAAGGCCAATCAGCCGGTGCCGCCGAAGCTGATCGCCGCGATGGCCGAGAAGGACATGGACCTGCAATCGCCGATCCTGGTCCGCCTGTTCAAGCAGGAGGCCGAGCTCGAGGTCTGGAAGCAGACCCGCTCGGGCCAGTTCGCGCTGCTCAAGACCTATCCGATCTGCCGCTGGTCGGGCGATCTCGGCCCCAAGGTGCGCGAAGGCGACCGCCAGGCGCCGGAAGGATTCTACTCGATCAATCCGAGCCAGATGAATCCGCAATCGTCCTATTACCTCTCGTTCAACACCGGCTACCCGAACGCGTTCGACAAGGCGCTGGGCCGCACCGGCTCGCAGCTGATGGTGCATGGCGATTGTTCGTCGCGCGGCTGCTACGCGATGACGGACGAGCAGATCGCGGAGATTTATTCGCTCGGCCGCGAGTCCTTCTTCGGCGGCCAGAAGGCGTTCCAGCTGCAGGCCTATCCGTTCAAGATGACGCCGGTGAACATGGCCAGGCACCGGAACAATCCGAACATGCCGTTCTGGAAGATGATCAAAGAAGGCTATGATCATTTCGAGGTGACGCGGCAGGAGCCGAAGGTCGATTTCTGCGAGAAGAGATACGTGTTCGACGCCGCCAAGCCGGCGGACGCCAAGCGCGATCTGGTGTTCGACGCCTCCGCCAGATGTCCGGCCTATGTGATCCCCGAAGAGATCGCCAGCGCGGTCCGCGAGAAGCAGGCCAAGGACGAGACGGAATATGCAAGGCTCGTCGCCAAGGGCACGCCGGTGGCGCGGATGAACACCGGCATTGACGGCGGCATGCACAAGGTGTTCGCCGCCAAAATTCCGGAAGGCTCGACCGGCCTGTCCGAGAGTGCCGAAGGCACCACGCTGCAGATGCTGGCCATGGCGAAGGCGCCGGGCACGATCCCCGGCCACGTCAACCCGCCGAAGCCGAACCTCGATGCGGTGGCAAGTGCGCCGGCGCCGCGGGAAGAGCCGGTGGTCGCCGTCAGCGCGCCTGCCGCGAGCACCCGCGTTGCCGCGGCGTCGCCCGCTGCGAAATCTGAAAGCGGCGGCTTCTTCTCCAATCTCGGCCGCAAGATGGGGCTCGGCACCGCCGACACCACCGCGACCGCGACGCCTGCGCCGCAAGCCACCGCGTCCGTGGCCCCGGCCGCCCAGACGTCCACGACGCCGGCCACGGCCGCCTCGCGACTCAAGGCCGCCGTGACCCGCTTCGTGCCGGGACATGACAAGTCCAAGGATTCAGTCAAGGAGGCGGCGAAGGATACGCCGAAGCCGGCCGTAGCAGCCGCCAAGCCGGCCGAGCCGCCGAAGCCCGATACCCGCCTTGCCGCAACGCGTCCGGCGCTGAAGCCATCGGTGAGCGACGGCGCGGGCGATAGCACCCCGATGATATCAGGCGCCGCGCCGGTGGTGCAGTCGAACTCGTTCGACAGCCGCTTCTCGGCGGTGAAGTAGGCTAGCGCCCGAGCGCGCAATTATCGCTCTTTCCTCCGCACCGCACGGTAGGGACTGTGAATCGTGAACGCGTCCGGCACGATGCCGCTTTCGATCCGCTTCCATGTCACCTGTGCAGCAATGGGAAAGTTCTCGCGTGCCCGCGGCGAGAAGGTGCCGATCGCGGTGGTACCGCGGCCGTTGCGCAAATAGTCGAAAAAAATGCGGCCGCTGCGCCTGGCCTGGGCCGCGAGGACGTAGCGGTCCGGCCGACGCAATGCGAAATCGGCCACGAGACTGCGCGCCACGCGATGCGCCTGATCGTGCAGCATTGCCACCTCAAGCGGCGCCGTCAGATGAATGCCCTGGCCACCGGTCAACTTGGGCCAAGTCGCAAACCCCTCACGGCTCATTAGCGCGCGAAGTTCCAGGGCGGTCTCGATCACAGCATCCCATTCGACGCCCTCGCCGGGATCAAGGTCGATCACGATGCGATCGGCGTGCTCGAAATCCTCAACAGTCGAATTCCAGGGATGCAATTCGACTGCGCCGATCTCGACGAGTCCCAGGAAACCGTCAAGGCTGTCCACCCAAAGCCGCGTGCCTTCGCCGCCTTCGCGCTTTCGGATGCGTAGCTGGTGCACCGCTTGCGGAATGTCCTTCGGCAGCGGCCCCTTGTGATAGAACGTCGTGCCGTGCACGTGCCGCACCAGCTTGAGCGGTCGATGTCCTAGATGCAGCAGCGCCTTCTTCCAGACGCGCTTCCAGTAACGCGCGAGCTCTTCCTTGGACGGCACGATCGCATCGGGCAGCAGCTGCAGGATATTCTCTTTGGGAACGCCGAGCTTCGGCCGTCTGACCGATGAAGGCACCAACCGGGGCGCCCTGACCTTCCGCGGCGCAAGATCGTCGCGCAGGCCCTTGAATACGGCTTCACGCAGCAGGCCATCGTCGGTCAGGGCGCCATATTCCACCTCGGCATTCACCACGGGCTCAACCCACGTAGCCTTGGGCTTCTTTACCGGCAGATCGAGCGGAGAAACGCGCCGGATCAGTGGGTCAAGCCGTTCACGCAATTCACGCGCGGTCGCCTCGGTGTATCCGGTGCGGACCTTGCCGGCATAAAGCAGGCGCCCATCCTCGTGATGCCCGACGTAAAGCGAAGCCACCTTGCGCGGGTACGCGCCCAGCTTTTCGACGAATGCGACGATCGGAAACGTCTCGCTCTTCTTGCATTTCAGCTTGAGCCAGGCTTTCTGCCGTCCGGAGCGATAAGGTGCGTCCGCGCGCTTGGCGAGCAGCCCTTCGAGGCCAAGCCTGCAAGCATGGCGAAGGATTTGCTCGCCGTCGGCTTCGACGTGCTCGACGTAGATGAAAGTCTCGGGCGCTTCTTTCAGGAGCCGCTGCAGCAGCTGCTTGCGCTCGACAAAGCCGACGCCGCGCAAATCGTATCCGTCAAGATACAATAGATCGAACGCGTGATAGCGAATGCGGCGGCTCTGCTTGGCGCCGAGCTCGCGCCGCAGCTGCTGGAAGTCCGGCAGGCTATTACTGCCGTAGACGACGGCCTCGCCATCAATGATCGCACTCTCGGCTCTGAGCTTTCGCGCGCTGGCTGCAATTGACGAGAACTGCTCGGTCCAATTGTATCCGGCGCGCGAATAGACCGTCGCCGCGCCCGCCTGCAGGTGAAGTTGCGCGCGATAGCCGTCGGCTTTTATCTCGAACACCCAGCCGCTGCCTTGCGGCGGGTTCTCGCGTAGCGTGGGATCGCATGGCACGATGTATGATGGAATCGGAATCTTCCGCGCGCCGGCTAGGCGCGATAGTCCCGACTGACGCAACGCAACGGCACACATGCGGGATTCAACGCGGCCCGACAGATTCGTTCCGATCTGAAATAAAATCGATGGAATGCCGCGAAGCTCTTGAACAACCCGAATATTTTGCAGTGCGGGCGCGCCGCGCGCTAAGGCGCCAGATACCGCATCAGCTCCGGACTGCCTTTCACCTCGCCGGCGTCGCCCTGCAGCGCGACGCGGCCGCGGTCGAGCACATAGGCGTAGTCGGCGACTCGCAAAGCGAGGTCGAGGTGCTGCTCGACGATGATGACGGCGATGCTCTTGGCAAGCTCGATCAGGCGCTCGGTGATCTCCTCGATGACGCCGATCCAGACGCCCTCGGTGGGCTCATCCAGCAGCAGCAGTTTTGGATCCCCGAGCATGGCGCGGCCGATCGCGAGCATCTTGCGCTCGCCGCCGGAAAGCGTGCCGGCGGGCTGGTCGAGGCGCTGGCCGAGCTTTGGGAAGATCGCCAGCACGCGGTCGATGGCGGAGGAATCCTTCTTAGCCAGCGAGCCGACGGCGAGATTGTCGCGCACCGACAGGCGCGCGAACACCGAATGCTCCTGCGGCACATAGCCGATGCCGGCGCGGACGCGCTCCTGGGTGGCGCGGCGACTGATGTCGCGGCCGTCGAAGGCGACCTCGCCCTTCCATGCCGGCAGCTCGCCGACGATGGTCTTCATCAGCGTGGTCTTGCCGGCGCCGTTGCGGCCGAGCACGGCAACACCGCCGCGCCAGGGAATGCCGAGGCTGACGTCGAACAGGACCTGGCTGCGGCCATAGCCGGCGTCGAGATGCTTGATGTCCAAAAATTCAGGCACGGCGCAGATAGATCTCCTGGACGGATGTGTTGGCCTGGATCTCGGACACCGTGCCTGTTGCCAGCACCTTGCCCTGGTCGAGCACGGTGAGGCGATCGCAGATGTCGCGAATGAAATCGAGGTCGTGCTCGACGATGACCAGCGAGCAATGTTTTTTGATCGGCTGCAGCAGCTCGCCGGTGACGCGGCGCTCTTCCAGGCTCATGCCGCCGGTGGGCTCGTCGAGCAATAGGAGCTTCGGCTTGCCGGCGAGCGCCATCGCGATCTCCAGCCATTGCTGCTGG
The DNA here is from genome assembly GCF_020194055.1 of Bradyrhizobium sp. NBAIM03. Taxonomy (NCBI): domain Bacteria; kingdom Pseudomonadati; phylum Pseudomonadota; class Alphaproteobacteria; order Hyphomicrobiales; family Nitrobacteraceae; genus Bradyrhizobium; species Bradyrhizobium sp. NBAIM03. Next base: position 10,860 of record NZ_JADYVS010000019.1, read on the forward strand.
CCGTGCGACAGCGCAGCGGCCGCATCGAAGGCACGGTCGGCGAGACGGAACTGCGTCAGCATGGACATGACCTGGTCGTGCAACGCACCGCGCGTGCGCGAGAACACGAGGTCGAACAGCGAGGACTGCGCCTGCAGCGCGAGCAGGATGTTGTCGTAGAGCGTGAGCGACGGCAGCACGGATGTGATCTGGAATTTCAGGCTCATGCCGGCGCGCGCACGTTCGGTCGGCGTGAACGCGGTGATGTCGGTGTTGACGAAGGAGACCTTGCCTTGGGTCGGCACTTCGGCGCCGGCGATGCACTTCATCAGCGTGCTCTTGCCCGAGCCGTTCGGGCCGATCAGGCCGTGAAACTCATTCTCGCCGACCGTGAGGGCTGCGCCGTCGAGCGCGGTGAGCTTGCCGAAGACCTTCTTGATGCCGGCCGCTTCAAGGAGCATTGCGCCTCTCCTTTTGCTTGGCACCAAAGCTGCCGACGCGTTCGCGCTCGCCGAGCACAAAACTGATCAGGCCGAGCGGCCGGAACAGGATCACGAGCAGGAGCAGCAGGCCGAGGATGATCGGCCAGATCTCGCGGTAATTGTCCGAAAGCCAGAAGCTGACGCCCTCGACGATGACAGCGCCGACGACGGCACCGATCAGCGTGCCGGAGCCGCCGAACAGCACATAGAGCACGACCTGGGTCGAAACCACGACGCCCACCATGTTGGGCCAGACGAAGCCTTCGTGGAAGGCATAGAGGCTGCCGGCGAGACCTGCGACGGCGCCGCCGATGGTGAAGATGATGGCTTTGAGATGCTGCGCCTTGTAGCCGAAGAAGGCGATGCGCTGCTCGTTCTCGCGCAGGCCTGCGAGCGCAAGGCCGAATTGCGAGCGCACCAGGAAGCGGCAGAGCAGATAGACCACGACGAGGATGCCGAGCACGAGATAATAGAACGCTGGGCCTTCCGTGAAGTCGTATGACCCAAGCGACATCGGCGCGATCGAGGGGATGCCGTTCTGGCCGCCGAGATAGTACCAGCCGCGCGCGAGCCGATCGGCGGCGTAGGAGCCGGTCAGCGTGCCGAGCGAGACGAAGATCACGCTGGAGGGATGCCGTCCCAGCAGCAGGAAGCCGCCGAGCAGCAGCGCGAAGGTGAGGCCGATCAGCGTGCCTGCCGGCAACACCAGGAAGATGTTGGTGATGTCGAGGTCGCGCGCGAGCAGGGCGACGCCGTAACCGGCCGAGCCGAAGAACAGCGCCTGGCCGAAGCTCATGATGCCGGCATAGCCCCAGACCAGGTCGAAGGACAGCGCAAACAGCGCGAGGATGATCACGCGCGTCGCGAAGACCGTGAGATAGTCCTGCAGCACCAGCGGCGCGAGTAGCGCCGCGAGGAGCACGAGGCCCTCGATGATGGGCAGGATTTTTCGTCCTGCCTTGTCCCGGTCATTGGCCCGTTCCGCCGCTGCGCCCTCAGCCATCGCACCGTCCATTTCGTCGTCCACGTCGGCGACGATGGCCTCTCTTACCACACTCATCGGCTTCAGCATTCCGAGTTCAACATCGTCAGAGGCAGCCGTGTCAATCACGGCGGGATTCACCTCTCCCCAAGAGGGGAGAGGCGAAGAATCAGCATTCCTTGGGATCGACGAGGCCGTTGCTGCGCCCGACGATCTCGTAATTTCCGCTCTTGGCGACGGCGGTGTACATCTTCATCTTGCAGTGCCGCTTGCCCGGCACCATCTCGGCGGGTCCGCCCGGACCTTCGGCGATCTTGGCATGGTCGAGCGCGGCGGCCACGGACTCGCGGTCGATCTTGCCGGCTTCCTTGACCGCGGCTTCCCACAGCTTGAGGCCGCGATAGGTGCCTGTGGCAGCGCTGCCGGCGGCGAACAGGAAGTTGCCCGGGAAATCCTTTTCATAGGCCGCCTGGATCTTGGCGTCGAACGGGTTCTCCTTGGTCAGCACCTTGAAATAGTCGAGGCAGCTGGCGAGGCCTTCGATCTCGGCGGCCTGGTTGATGTTGAGCGTGTTCTCGTCGTAGTAGACGCAGGCCAGGCGCCCGCCGTTCTTGAGGAAGCCTGCTTCATAGAGCTGCTTGAAGAACGGGCCGACGCCGGGCGGGATGACGGTGTTGAAGACGACGTCGACCTTGTTGGAGATGATGCGGTTGACGGTCGCGGAGAAGTCGACCTGGTCGAGCGGGTAATATTCCTCGAACACGACCTCGCCGCCATTGGATTCGATCACCTTGCGGGCGTAGACGTTGAGCGTGTGCGGCCAGACATAATTGGCGCTGGGCAGCGCGAACTTCTTGCCGCCGTTCTTGATCAGCCAGGGAATGAACTCGTCGCATTGCTGCGCCGGCGTCGGGCCGGTGCAGAACAAATAGGGCGTGCACTCCTTGCCCTCGTAGAGCTGCGGATAGATGTAGAGGGTCTTGCCGCGCGCGACGATCGGGTCCTTGATCGCGTTGCGCATCGACGAGGTGATACCGCCGAGCACCATGTCGACCTTGTCGCGCTGGATCAGCTTGCGCACGTTGCCGACGGCGACGGATTCGTTGGAGGCGGTGTCTTCGATGTAGAGCTCGAGCGGACGGCCGAGCAGGCCGCCGGCCGCGTTGATCTCCTTGATCACCATTTTCGCGACGTTGGCGTCGGCGTTGCCGGCATAGGCGATCGGGCCGGTGAGGTCGGTGGCGATGCCGACCTTGATCGGCGCCTCGGCCGCATTGGCCCAGGGCGCCGGAATCACCCAGCTGCCGACGCCGGTTGCGACCGCGCCGGATGCAAAGGCGAAATTGGACAGGAAACGACGTCGCGTGAGCTGAGTACGATCGAGCATGTGATTAAACCCCTTTTCCAGCGATGAGACCTTGCGGACGGAATTTGATGAAGACGATGGCGAGCACGAAGACGAGCACGTCGGCGACGACGGGTGCCATTACCCAGGGCAGCGCCGCGCTCAGCGTGCCGATGACGCCGGCGCCCGCGACCGGGCCGATGAAGGAGCCGACCCCGCCGACCATGACCGCGACAAAACCCTGGATCAGGAAGCGCAGGCCGAGATCGGCAAACAGGCTGAACACCGGCACGATCAGCGCGCCAGCAAGGCCCGCGAGCGCCGCACCGAAGGCGAACGTCGCGCCGTAGATCAGCGGCGTCGAAATGCCCGACGCACGCGCCAGCGACGGGTTCTCCAGCGTCGCCCGCACGCGCAGGCCGAAACTCGTCCGCGACAGCAAGAGATAGCAGAGGCCCATCACCAGCAGCGTGATGATGATGATGGTGAAGCGCCACGCCGAGATGTGCATGGCGCCGATGTCGATCGAGCCGCCGATCGGCTCCGGCACGGTGAGGTAGAAGCCGCCGATCAGCCCGCGAACGGCCTCGCGGATGATCAGGCCGAGCGCATAGGTGCCGAGCATGGCAACGATCGGCGCGGCGTAGAATCGTCGGATGATCAGCGCCTCCAGCACGAAGCCGAGCGCACCGACCACGAAAGGCGCCGCAACCATGCCGGCCCAGATCGGCAGGCCCTTGGCATAAGCGAGATAGGTGATGTAGGCGCCGAGCAGGACGAACTCGCCCTGCGCGAAGTTGAAGATGCCCATCATGCTGGCGATGATCCCGAGCCCCAGCACGATCAGGACGATGATCGCGCCGAAGCTCAGGATCTCGAACGCCGCGACGAACGCGTTAGCCATGTGGTGGTGTTCCGCTCGCCTGCATCGATACTTGGCTCACATCTTCTTCCAGTCGCCGATCTGCTCGAAGGCATGGGCGGCGCGGTAGATGGTGGATTCCTCGAACATGCGGCCGACCAGCATCAGGCCGACCGGCAGGCCGTCGACCATGCCGCAGGGCAGCGACATCGCGGGATGGTGCGTGATGTCGAACGGCGCGGTGTTGGAGATCATCTCAAGCGCGCGGGCGACGTACTCCTCGCGGCTGGCATTGGGTTCCGGCAGCTTGGTCGCCTTCATCGGCGTGGTCGGCAGAAGGAGTAGATCGTAATCCGCAAAGGCCTTGTCGTAGGCCGCAGTCAGCCGGCGCGAGATGTTGAGCGCCTTGCCGTAGAAGCGCGGGCCGAAATTGTTGTTGATGTAGGTGCCGAGCAGCATGAACAGTTTCGTGGTCTCGGACAGCGAGTCGGCCTGCCGGCGCCAGCCGCGGTGGAAATCCATCAGCGAGGTCGAATAGAGATCGCCGCGGCTGAGGCCGTAGCCGTCGCCGAACATCATGGTCTGGGTCAGGCCTTCCGTGCCGATCGGCGTCCAGATCGCCCCGCCCATCAGATGCATCGGGATCGAGACGGTCTCGACCGTGGCGCCCAGGTCTTTGAAGCGCTTTGCGGCCTCGCGCACGCTTTCATTCACCGCAGACTCGGCGGTCGGCTGTTCGAAACCCTCCTTGAGGATGCCGATCTTCATGCCCTTGACGCCCTGGCCGAGCGCCTTGGTGTATTCCTCCACTTTGGGGGCCTTGATGCGCGGATCATAGCCGTCGTCGCCGGCGAGCACTTCGAGCAGCAGCGCATTGTCGGCGACGGTCGCGGTCATCGGGCCGGTGTGGTCGACGTAGATCTCGATCGGCATGATGCCGGTGTAGGGCACGAGGCCCCAGGTCGGCTTCATGCCGTAGATGCCGCAGAACGACGACGGCATCCGGATCGAGCCGCCCTGGTCGCCACCAATGGCCATGTCGACCTCGCCGAGCGCGACCACGACGCCCGAACCCGACGACGAGCCGCCGGCCGAGTAACCCATCTTGTGCGGATTATGCACCGGCCCGTAGGAGCCGGTGTGGCTGCCGCCGGACAGGCAGAAATGCTCGCAATGCACCTTGCCCTTGATCTCGGCGCCGGCATCCAACATGCGCGTGACGATGGTGGCGTCGAAATCGGGCACATAGCCTTCCAGCGTCGACGAGCCGTTGGTCATGGGCACGCCGGCCAGCATGATGTTGTCCTTCAGCGCGATGGTCTTGCCCTTGAGCTTGCCGCTGGCGGCGCCCTGCACGGTCGACTTGCGATACCAGGCATTGCGCGGGTTCTCCTCCGCCGAGGGCCGGTAGCCCGGCGTGCGCGGATATTTCACTTCGGGCAGTTCGTCCGGCATCGCGGCAACGAGATTGTAGGCTTCGATCGAGCCCTGCATGAGACCGCGGAACGAGGCGACGTCCTCGTCGGTGAGCGAAAGGCCGCACTGCTCGGCGACACTGCGAAGTTGGGCTGGCGTGGGAAGGGCAACGGTCACGGCGCTCTCCTTGAAGTTCTTTGCAACGTTGGGCGTGGCCGCCCCGGCGCGACGCACGCACCCGCGGCCTCGCCGAAACATTCAAAACGGAAATATTTTCCTTTTCAAGTATTATTTTGCAAATGCGCCGGCCGGTCTAGTCGCGAGGCGGTCAGAGCGGCTTGATCAGCTTGAAATCGAGACCGTCGGCCTCGGCGAGATGCATCGGCATCCGCACGTGCCCGTTGCAAACGGTAACCCGACCGCGGGCGCCGCTGTAGACGATGTTGCGGCCGGCCGCGAGCAGCGGCCGCATCGCCAGCGAACCAGCCTTGTTCGCAACGGCTTCGAGGAAGCGCAGGCCTTCGTAACTCGATTGCCCCACCGAGCCGATCGGCGGCGCATTCGGCCCGAACATCGCGTGATAACGGCTCTGGAAGTCGTCATTGGCGCGCGCGCCGGTGCCGGTGAAGTAGCCGGAAGCGCAGAACATGTTCTCGCTGTTGTCGGCGCCGATGCCGAGTAGCACGGTATCGTCCATCGCGCCCGCGAGCCGCAGCGTCGTGGCGCCTAGCCCACATTCGCCGAAGGCCCGGTTGAAGGTGATGCTGTCGGTACCGATCAGCGAGATCAACACGACATCGGGCTTGGCGGCGCGGATCCGCGCCAGATGCGGCCCGTGATTGTCTTCGCCGAGCGGGACGAACTCTTCGCCGACGACGCGGCCGCCGGTTTCCTTGATGTAGTTCTTCACCGCGCGATGCGATTGCCAGGGCCAAACGTAGTCGCTGCCGATCAGGTACCAGCGTTTGGCCTTCTTGACGTCCGCGAGCCAATGGATGGCGGGGCGGCTCTGCCAGCGCGGCGTCTCGCCGATCGCCATCACGCCGGGCGTGCGCTCGCCGCCCTCGTAGACCGGCGTGTAGATATAGGGAATGCGGTGGCGTGTGGTGACGTCGCGGAGGCCCACGCGAACCGCGCTGGTGTGCAATCCGACGATCAGATCGACCTCGTCGAATGCGATTGCCTGCTCGGCGCGGTCCAGAACCTCATCCAGCGGCCCGCCGGCATCGTAGATCGACAGCTCGAGCTCGCGGCCGAGAATGCCGCCGCGCTTGTTGATCTCGGCGACGGCAAGCTGCGCGCTGTTCGTGGCACACGGGCCCCACACGCCAGGCGAGCCGGTGCAGCAGATGAAGCCGCCGACGCGCAGCTTGTTGACGCCGCGGCGCTTGAACAAGGCGTCACCGTGCGGCGACAAGGCACCGCCAGCTGCCGAAGACGACAGATTCCTGAACAGCAAGGACGGCGGTAACGCCGAGCCGCCGTGAGCCGGGAAGTTCACCGTCGCGCGCACGCCAACTCCTGTCTGAGGCCAGACCTGAAAGCACATTGAGCAGGCGGCCGCGGCTTCCGCCCTTTTGTTGGGCAATGATCTTATTTTGAAAATATTGAATATTCAAGAATTGAAGTGCATATAGATGCAGCATCGATTGCAAGACATTCACTCATTTGGGTCAAGGCGAAGTCTCAGCCGTGGCAAAACCGCCGAAACAAAATTCCCCAATCACCGAACACCTCGCTTACCTGCTCGCGCAAGCCAACCGGGAAATCAACCGGCAGCTCGAACTGAGGTTGAGCAAGGAGGGCGTGCCGGTCGAGCAATGGCGCATCCTGAAAGTGCTGTCGGACGGCGAGGGCCATTCGATGGGCGAACTCGCGGACGCCGTGCTGCTCAACCATCCGACGCTCACGAAGATGATCGACCGCATGGTCTCCGACACGCTGGTCTACCGCGTGCAGGACCCGAACGACCGCCGCAAGGTGCTGATGTTCATCTCCGACCGCGGCAAGGTGCTGTGCAAGAAGCTCAACTCGCTCGCGGTCGACCAGGAGGAGCACATCCTGGAGAGCTACGGCGACAAGTCGACGAGCGAGCTCAAGCGGCTGCTGGAGAGCTTGATCGACAGCTCGAATTAGACCTCGTGAAGTGGAGCGTGGCGCCTTGCGAAGCGCACACCTCATCCGCCGTTTCAACGCATGGCGAGGGGAAAGCACTCGCGCATCATCGCCAGCACGAGAGGCGATAGCGTTGGCCATTCCATGTCGTCCAGCCCACGGCCTTGTTGCTGACCGGCTTGGCTAGATACCATTTGTTGCCGTCGGCATGGTTGAAGTACACGCCGCCCTGGGTTCCGGTGCGTGGATTTGTCAACTTCACCCATCGCGAGCCATTATCTGAGAAGCGGCCTGACCAGCGTGCTCCCGAAGTGCTGGTGCAAGTGTTGCCGTTGCAGGTTGTCTGACTGTCATCGACGGCGGCCCATTTCATCCGGGCCGGGCGGCCGTCGATGTTGCACGACCATGTTCCGCCCCACCATCCGCCCACTTGGCTCGCAGGGGCGGAACCGCAGGCGTAAAAACTCAGGGCAAGGACACAAAAGGCGGTTGGCAGCGCGCGTTTGGACATTGTCTGGCTCCCAATTTTCAGGCCACGTCTCGTGATTCAATCAAACCACGGATTGAGCTCTGTAGCGGTGATCCAGATCACAATGAGCAGTGGTAAAAAATTGGATGGTCTACCCGAGGGCGTTCGCCGAGACGCGATGCCGCGCTTTGACCATTGGCTCTCCGGGTGAAGAGTTCTTCAGCGACGCAGCCGCGCGAGCGAGTGGCCGCCGGCCATCTGCAGAAGCAGCAGCACTCCGGAGTGATCACAGGAACAGGCGCTGAGGCGGGTTGCCAGATGACTGAAGCGTGCTCAGCCGCGCGTGACGGAAAGGACCGTCTGACAATTGTGCGCCAGCCATCCTCAATGGCGTGCGCCTACCATTCGTGATGCAACGGAAGACCAGCAGGCAGCATATGGATCGGGAGCATTCGACGCATGGCGAACTCGTGGGCCAAGCCAACACCGCGAGTTCGTTGGGTTTTGAGGTCATCGATCAAGCATACCGCCCGTGGCAGTGCTTGTACTTCTTGCCACTACCGCACGGGCAGTCCTCGTTGCGGCCGACCTTGCCCCAGCTCGTCGGGTTCTTCGGGTCGCGCAACGCCGCGTCGGTGGATTGGGCGCCGAGGGTGACGCTGGCGAGAGCCATCTCGTCCTCGCCGGTGTTCGGATCGAACTTGTGCGCCTCCATCGGCGGCAGGACGGGGGCCTCCTGCTCCGGCGGGACGATCTCGACGCGCATCAGCTGCGCCGTGACGGCCTCGCGCAGGTGAGCGCTCATCTCCTGGAAGAGATTGAAGGCTTCGGTCTTGTACTCCTGCAGGGGATCGCGCTGGCCGTAGCCGCGCAGACCGATGACCTGGCGCAGATGGTCGAGCATGATCAGGTGCTCGCGCCAGAGATGGTCGAGCGTCTGCAAGAGGATGGTCTTCTCGACGTAACGCATCACGTCGGGACCCCATTGCGCGACCTTGGCCGCCATGTGTTCGTCGGCCTTGGTCTCGATGCGAGTCAGCAGCTCCTCGTCGGCGATGCCCTCTTCCTTGGCCCATTCGTCGACCGGCAGGTCGAGATCGAGCACGCGCTTCAATTCGTCCTTGAGCCCGGCGACGTCCCACTGCTCGGCATAGGCATGCTCGGGCACGTGCTTGGCGACGAGGTCGTCGATGAAGGCGTGGCGCATGTCGGCGACGGTCTCGGCGACGCTCTCGTCCTCCATCAGCTCGACGCGCTGGTCGAAGATCACCTTGCGCTGGTCGTTCTGGACGTTGTCGAACTTGAGCAGGTTCTTGCGGATGTCGAAGTTGCGCGCCTCGACCTTCTGCTGCGCCTTCTCCAGCGCCTTGTTGATCCAGGGATGGATGATGGCCTCGCCCTCTTGCAGGCCGAGACGCTGCAGCATGCTGTCGAGACGGTCCGAGCCGAAGATGCGCATCAGGTCGTCTTCCAGCGACAGGAAGAACTTCGAGCGGCCGGGATCGCCCTGACGGCCGGAACGGCCGCGCAGCTGGTTGTCGATGCGGCGGGATTCGTGGCGCTCGGAGCCGATGATGTAGAGGCCGCCGGGCTTCTTCACGGTCTTGGCAGGCTTGCTTCCCTTGGCCGGCTCGACCTCGACGGTCTCCTCGGCCTTCAGCACGATGTCGCGGAAGTGCTCGATATCGGCCTTGATCTGCTCGATCTTCTTGGCCTTCTCGGCCTCGTCGGTGATATCAGCAGTCTCCTGCTGGATGCGCATCTCCAGCGAGCCGCCGAGCTTGATGTCGGTGCCGCGGCCGGCCATGTTAGTGGCGATCGTGATCGCGCCCGGCACGCCGGCTTCGGCGACGATGTAGGCTTCCTGCTCGTGGAAGCGCGCGTTCAGCACCGCGAACAGTTTCGCCGGCTTGCCGGCGCGGGCGGCGGCATAGAGCTTGTCGAGCGCGCCCTCCTTGCCGAAATCGATCTGCTTGTAGCCGTTCTTCTTGAGGAATTCGGCGAGCACCTCCGACTTCTCGATCGAGGCGGTACCGACCAGCACCGGCTGCAGGCGCGCATTGGCGCGCTCGATCTCGGCGAGGATGGCCTGATATTTTTCCTTCTGGGTCCGATAGACCTCGTCGTCCTCGTCGAGGCGCGCGATCGACAGATTGGTCGGGATCTCCACGACCTCGAGCTTGTAGATGTCGAACAATTCGTCCGCTTCGGTCGCGGCGGTGCCGGTCATGCCCGCCAGCTTCTCGTACATGCGGAAGTAGTTCTGGAAGGTGATCGAGGCCAGCGTCTGGTTCTCGGGCTGGACCTGGACGTGCTCCTTGGCTTCCAGCGCCTGATGCAGGCCTTCCGAATAGCGGCGGCCCGGCATCATGCGGCCGGTGAACTCGTCGATGATGACGACTTCGCCGTCGCGGACGATGTAGTCCTTGTCGCGCGTGAACAGCGTGTGAGCGCGAAGGGCCTGGTTGATGTGGTGCACGACGGAGACGTTCTCGACGTCGTAGAGCGACTCGCCCTTGAGCTGGCCGGCATCGCGCAGCAGCGTCTCGATCTTCTCCATGCCGCCTTCGGTCAGCGTCACCGTGCGCTGCTTCTCGTCGACCTCGTAGTCGGTCTTGTCGAGCCTCGGCAGGAAGCCGTCGATGGTGTTGTAGAAGTCGGAGCGGTCGTCGAGCGGGCCGGAGATGATCAGCGGCGTGCGCGCTTCGTCGATCAGAATGGAGTCGACCTCGTCGACGATGGCGAAGAAGTGCGGCCGCTGGACCATGTCCTCGAGCCGGTACTTCATGTTGTCGCGGAGATAGTCGAAGCCGTATTCGTTGTTGGTGCCGTAGGTGATGTCGCAGGCATAGGCCGCCTTGCGCTCGGCATCGTCGAGGCCGTGCACGATCACGCCGGTGGTCATGCCGAGGAAGCCGTAGATCTGGCCCATCCAGCCGGAGTCGCGGCGGGCGAGGTAGTCGTTGACCGTGACGACGTGGACGCCTTTGCCGGCGAGCGCGTTCAGATACACCGCAAGCGTCGCGACCAGCGTCTTGCCTTCGCCGGTCTTCATCTCGGCGATGTCGCCCTCGTGCAGCACCATGCCGCCGATCAGCTGGACGTCGAAATGGCGCTGGCCGAGCGTGCGCTTGGCGGCCTCGCGCACGGTGGCGAAGGCCGGGACGAGGAGATCGTCCAGCGTCTTGCCGTTCGCGAGCTGCTGCTTGAATTCCGCGGTGCGGGCCTTGAGCGCCTCGTCGGAGAGCTTCGAGACCTCGGGCTCCAGCGCATTGATCGCGTTGACGCGGGACTGATATCCCTTCACCCGCCGGTCGTTGGCGGAGCCGAAAAACTTGCGGGCGAGCGCGCCGATCATGCCAGGTTCCTGTGTTCGCGATTCAACCGCGTTGGGCCTAAGAAGTTGTCACCCGCCCGCCTATCAACTCACCGTGACGCTTCGCGGCATCAGAGCCCGGACTGCGGGGGACATCCGCCATATGGGTGGGAATTGGGCAAGTCTGGGTTCAACGGCCAAAAACGCAGCAAAATAAACGCCATCGCCATGGTCGCGACCGCGCAGAGATATGGCCCGGTCGGGGCCTTGTCAACGGCGGGCGCAGTGCGGCTAATTCATCATTTTGACAGACTTTTCGCGTTGCCAAGCCCCCCTGATTGGGCGAGTGTCCGCCCCGCTCGAGCAGCCCCCTGCTTCAACATAAGGATTTTCCATGACCACCTCGTTCCCGGCAACCCAGCGCTTCCGCTCCGCGTCCGCCCTGGCTGGCAGCCTCGCTCTGGCGCTGTCCCTGGCGTTTGCGGGCCCGCTCCGGGCCGCCGATGATCCGGTGCTGGCGAAGGTCAATGGCGCGGAAATCAAGAAGAGCGACGTCACCATGGCCGAGGAGGAACTCGGGCCGAGCCTCGCCCAGATGGACCCAGCGACCAAGGACGAGAACGTCCTGTCGTTCCTGATCGACATGAAGATCGTCAGCAAGGCTGCCGAAGACAGGAAAATCGCCGACGGCGAGGAGTTCAAGAAGCGCCTGGCCTTCGCCCGCAACCGGCTTCTGATGGACAGCCTGCTCGCCAGCGAGGGCAAGGCCGCCACCACGCCGGACGCCATGAAGAAGGTCTATGAGGAGGCCGCCAAGCAGATCACCGGCGAGCAGGAGGTGCGCGCCCGCCACATCCTGGTCGAAACCGAGGACGAGGCCAAGGCGGTGAAGGCCGAGCTCGGGAAGGGGGCCGATTTCGCCGAGCTCGCCAAGAAGAAGTCCAAGGACCCCGGCTCCGCCGATGGCGGCGACCTCGGCTTCTTCACCAAGGAGCAGATGGTGCCGGAATTCTCGGCCGTGGCCTTCTCGCTGGAGCCCGGCAAGATCTCCGACCCCGTGAAGTCGCAGTTCGGCTGGCACATCATCAAGGTCGAGGAAAAGCGCAACCGCAAGGCGCCCGATTTCGAGCAGGTCAAGGCCCAGATCGAGCAGTACGTGACCCGCAAGGCCCAGGCCGAGTATGTCGCCAAGCTGCGTACCGAAGCCAAGGTCGAGCGGCTGGACCAGCCGGCGGCGGATGCGTCGAAGGACGCCAAGCCGGATGCGAAGCCGTCCGACAGCAAGATGGCGCCGCCGGCGAAGAAGTAAGAATTCGCTGTCACTTCGCGGACGCCAAGTATATCTAACGTCGCAATGGCCGGGGCTCCCCCGGCCATCTGCATGTCCAGACCCTACCAAGGCGCCCGCGATGTCCTCCTCCGTCTCTCCGCTCGCCCCCAAAACCGTCCCTGATATGCCCGTGATCGCGGGCATCCGTCTGGCGACGGCTGAAGCCGGCATCCGCTACAAGAACCGTACCGACGTGCTGCTCGCGGTGATGGACAAGGGCACTGCCGTCGCCGGCGTCTTCACCAGGTCAAAGTGTCCCTCGGCCCCGGTGGAATGGTGCCGCGCCAAGCTGAAGGGCGGCAAGGCGCGCGCGCTGGTGGTCAATTCCGGCAATGCCAACGCCTTCACCGGCAAGACCGGCCGCGCCTCCACCGCGCTGACGGCGAAGATCGCGGCCAAGGCGGTCGGCTGCAGCGAGAACGAGATCTTCCTGGCCTCGACCGGGGTGATCGGCGAGCCGCTGGATGCCACCAAGTTCGACGGCGTGCTCGGCCGCCTCGCCGAAGCCGCCGAGCCCGGCGATTACCTCGCCGCGGCCAAGGCGATCATGACCACCGACACCTTCCCGAAAGTGGCGACCGCGACAGTCAAGCTCGGCAAGGCCAAGGTCACCATCAACGGCATGGCCAAGGGCGCCGGCATGATCGCGCCCGACATGGCGACGATGCTGTCCTTCATCTTCACTGACGCGCCGATCGCGCCCGCCGCGCTGCAGGCTCTGCTCAAGAGCGGCGTCGAGGACACGTTCAACGCCGTGACCATCGACGGCGACACCTCGACCTCCGACACGCTGCTGGCGTTTGCGACCGGCGCCGCCGCCGAGCACGGCGCGCCGAAGATCAGCCGCGCCAGCGACCCGCGCCTGAAGGCCTTCGTCAAGGCGTTCAACCAGGTGCTCGCCAATCTCGCCGAGCAGGTCGCCCGCGACGGCGAAGGCGCGCGCAAGCTGGTCGAGATCACCGTCGAGGGCGCCAAGACCAAGGCCTCCGCCCGCAAGATCGCGATGTCGATCGCGAACTCACCGCTGGTGAAGACCGCGATCGCGGGCGAAGACGCAAATTGGGGCCGCGTGGTGATGGCGGTCGGCAAGGCCGGCGAGCCGGCCGATCGCGACAAGCTGTCGATCTCGTTCAACGGCATCCGCGTCGCCAAGCGCGGCGCGCGCGATCCCGATTATGACGAAGCGCAGGTGTCGGAAGCGATGAAGGCGCCGGAGATCGCGATTCTGGTCTCGCTCGGCCTTGGCAAAGGCCGCGACCGCGTCATGACCTGCGACCTCACCAAGGAATATGTGGCGATCAACGGGGACTACAGGTCGTAGGCCTTCCTCTCCCCGTTCTTACGGGGAGAGGTGAGCGCCATCATCCGGAGATCCGCGCGTCCGCGACCGCCTTCTTGAACAGCGCGTTCATGGCGTCCGCGATGCCTTGCGTCGGGCTGACCTCGAAATACAGGCCCGGCGAAGCGCAGCTCTGCATGTTCTGTGCGATCTGGCTGTTCGGCGACGGGCCATAGGGGCCAGCATTGAACGGATCGATCCACTTCATGTACCAGGGGTTGGTCGGCAGCGCGAGATACGTCGTATACAACACCGCGACCTTGACGCCGCGATCCTTCATCGTCTTGCAAAGCGCAGGGTTGAGCGGCGACTGGCACCGCGTGCTGCCCGAGAGCGGTTTAAGGCATCCGGTGTTGCTCTCATCGGCCACGCCGTCGGACACGAAGAACAGATACTTGAGCGGACTGGCCGACGTGCCGCTTCCGGGGGAGCTGATCTCGCCGTTGATCGCGGGAAAGACCGCGGTGAATGGGGTATCCTGATCGTTATTCTCGTTCTGGCCGTTCACCGACATCAAGTCGATCTTGCCGGCCGCCGACTTGGCGCTGGAGAGAGAGGCCGACAACGAAAACAGACTGCGCAGGCCGAGCGAACTTGCAGAGCCGCCGAAATCATAGATCGCCATTCTGAACTGGTTTGAATAGGTCTCGGTGGCGTTTGCCGTATCCATCAAGGACTCGGTGGCGCTCCGAAGCACGTCGATCCGGGTGGTCACGCCAAGCTTCTTGGCAAGGTCGTAATAGTTGTTCTTGTCCTTGAGATCGTGGCAGGCGAAAGCGCACTTGTCTGACGTGTTGTTGACCATCTTCTGCACGTCGGCCGGGGTCGCACCGACGCCCATCGACGGCGAATTGTCCAGCAGCAGGTAGAAATCGATATAGAGCGGCATGCTGGCCGTCGCCTTCGACGTGCCGCTCAACGTCAGCACCGACTTGCCGATCACGCCGAGGAACATGGTGTTCAAAGTTGCGGTGAACGAAACCGTCGCGGTGACGGTCGAGCCGGATTTGACCACGGTCGGTGTGAGGCCGGTCAGCGTGTAGCCGGACTGACTGGCGCGATTGGCATTGAAGATGTTCGTGGCGTCCGTGACGCCGACCGAAATCGAGCCGTCCGCAGTCATGTTGCCGGCGGCCTTGAAGGCGGGCGAAGCCTTGGCGATCGAGCCGACACTGGCGGCATCCGCCGCGGCCTGAAGCTTGGACCGGATCAGCGTCGCGCGCGAATAGTCGATGGCGCAGCCGACCGCACTGATCAGGGGAACGCAGGCGAGTGCGAAAATCACTGCGATATTGCCGCGCCGGTCGTCAACGAACCGGCGGAGGAGAGCCGAAAGCGCAGCGCGCATGGGTTGGCCTGGAGTGGTTTAAAGAGTTCCCACTCTAGGAACTGCGGATTAAATATGACTTATGGCGACTTTGGAAACTTGGACGGCAAGAGGTTAAGAAACCATTGCGGACGATCTCAGCGAGCGACAGACACGCATGGCCGATCTCAAAGTGACACTGGTGGTGGCCTGCGCGCTCGTCGACGCCGACAAACGCGTCCTGATCGCGCAGCGCCCGGAAGGAAAGGCCCTGGCCGGCCTGTGGGAATTCCCCGGCGGCAAGCTCGAGCCGGGCGAGCGGCCGGAGCAGAGCCTGATCCGGGAGCTTCATGAGGAGCTCGGCATCAACGTCGCCGAGCCGTGCCTCGCGCCGCTGACCTTCGCCAGCTACGGTTACGAGACCTTCCATCTGCTGATGCCGCTCTATATCTGCCGGCGCTGGGAGGGGTTGGTCACCGCACGCGAGGGCCAGAACCTTGCCTGGGTCCGCGCCAACAAGCTGCGCGATTACCCGATGCCGCCCGCGGACATTCCGCTGATCCCGCATCTGATCGATTTGTTGATGTGAGGTCGAAGGGTACCGCTCTCTGGCGTCATGCCCGGGCTTGTCCCGGGCATCCACGGCCTTCGTGCCAGCCTGAAAGACGTGGATGGCCGGGACAAGCCCGGCCATGACGGAAGAGAAAGATCACTCCTTCCCCGCCTTCTTCACCGCCTCCGCCAGGCTCGCTTTCGCCGACCCCGGCTTCAGCGGCTGCTGCTGGCTCGCATGCGGAGCCCAGCCCGAGAGCCAGACGATGTCGAAGGTCGCGCGGATGCGGCCGTCGGCATCGGCAAAACGCTCGGCGTAGATCTCGGCCATGCGCAGCAGCGTCGCGCGGCGCGTCGGTGTCCGCCGCCGCTCGATCAGCACGTTGGCCGCACCCATGCGGCGGAGATCCTGCATCAAGGCGAACGCATTGGCATAGCGCACCACGACACGGTCGACGTCGGTCACCGGCAGCGCAAAGCCCGCCCGCTGCAATAGCGCACCGATGTCGCGAAGGTCAGCGAACGGCGCCACGCGCGGCGACACACCGCCCTCGCATTCGGCTTCCGCCGCGGCAAAGGCCTGCCGCAGCTCGGTGAGGCTGTCGCCGCCGATCATGGCAGCAAGCAGCAGCCCGTCCGGCTTGAGTGCCCGGCGGATTTGCGCGAGCACGCCCGGCAGGTCGTTGACGTATTGCAGCGCCAGCGCCGAGACGACGAGATCGAGGCTCTCAGGCGCGAGGGGCAACTTCTCCGCGCCGGCCGCGTCGAGCGCGATGTGTTCGATGGAGGGAAGCCGCGTGCGCAACGCCGCCAGTCCCGCGCCGGGCGTCCAGAGGTCGGCGGGAGCGTGAAACTCCCGCATCACCGCTGCCAAGCGGTCGGACATGTCCTCGGCGACCCGCTCGAGCAGGAATGTGACCGCGCCTTGGGCCTGGGCGCGCTGCTGCCGCCTCTGCAGCAAGGCACGATCAAACAAGGCGGGCGGGATTTGAGCGGTCCGGACCATGCCGCTGGTTACGCCGATCTCCACAGTTCTGGCAATCCGCTGCGTGCAGCGTTAGCCTCCCCACATGGAAGCCGACGCTCCCCCCATCCGTTCCATCGCCGCACCGCTGCGGAGCGCGTGGACGGCCGGCCGCCACGTGCTGGCGCGGGCGGCGCGGCTCGCGCTCGACATCGCCCTGCCGACACAGTGCGTATCGTGCCGGGAGCCGGTTGATGGCGAGGGCGTTTGCGCTTCCTGCTGGGCGCGGCTGTCGTTCATCGAGCGGCCCTATTGCCCGCGGCTCGGCATTCCCTTCGTCTACGACCCCGGCCCCGAGATGCTGTCGATGGAGGCGATCGCGAGCCCGCCGGCTTACCAGCGCGCTCGCGCGGCGGTGCGCTACGACGACGTCGCGCGCACGCTGGTGCATGCGCTGAAGTATCAGGACCGTACCGATCTGGCGCCGGCCATGGGCCGCTGGATGGCGCGCGCGGGCGGCGAGTTGCTGACCGGCGCCGACATGCTGGTGCCCGTGCCCCTGCATTGGCGGCGGGCCTGGCGGCGCCGTTACAACCAGTCCGGCGCGCTCGCGCGCGTCATCGAGCGGCAGAGCGGGATCAAGGTGCGGGGCGACGTGCTGCGGCGGGTGCGCGCCACCGAGCAGCAGATCGGCCTGTCGCGGGCCCAGCGCGCCACCAATGTGCAAGGCGCATTCCAGGTATCTCCCCACCGTCAGGCCGAGATCCAGGGCCGCCGCGTTGTCCTGATCGACGATGTCCTGACGTCAGGGGCTACGCTCGACACCTGCGCGCGGGCCCTGCTCCGCGCCAAGGCGGCCCAGGTCGACGTGCTGGTCTTTGCCCGGGTTGTCGAGAGCGGGCCCCGTCCCATATAATTCAATGAATTCATGACATGAGAGCGCCAGACGAATGACTGCTGCTGTCGAGATCTACACCCGGCCGGGCTGCGGCTATTGTTCCGCCGCCAAGTCACTGCTGACCCGCAAGAAGGCGACCTTCACCGAATTCGACGTCGCCAAGAACCCGTCCTGGCGCCAGGAAATGTACGGCCGCGCCGGCCAGGGCTCGACCTTCCCGCAGATCTGGATCGGCGGCACCCATGTCGGCGGCTGTGACGACCTCTATGCGCTCGATCGCGAAGGCAAGCTCGATGGCATGCTCGAAAGCGTGAAGGCGGTATCATGAGCGAGAACCGCACGTTCACGGCCGCCATGGTGCAGATGCGCACCGGCCTGATGCCCGGGCCGAGCCTCGAGCAGGCTACGAAGCTGATCCGGCAGGCTGCGGCCGATGGCGCCGATTACGTGCAGACACCCGAAGTCAGCAACATGATGCAGCTGAACCGCAAGGCGCTGTTCGAGCATCTCCAGAGCGAAGAGGACGACGCCTCGCTGAAGGCCTACCGGGCGCTCGCGGCGGAGCTGAAGATTCACCTCCATGTCGGCTCGCTGGCGCTGCGCTTCTCGCCGGAGAAGGCGGTCAACCGCTCCTTCCTGATCGGGCCCGAGGGCAATGTGCTCGCGAGCTACGACAAGATCCACATGTTCGACATCGAGCTGCCGGACGGCGAGAGCTATCGCGAATCCGCCAATTACCAGCCGGGCGAGACCGCCGTGATCTCGGATCTGCCCTGGGGCCGCATCGGCTTGACGATCTGCTACGATGTGCGCTTCCCGGCGCTGTACCGTGCGCTCGCAGAAAGCGGCGCCTATTTCATCACCGTGCCGTCCGCCTTCACCCGCAAGACCGGTGAAGCGCATTGGCACGTGCTGCTGCGAGCCCGTGCGATCGAGACCGGCTGCTTCGTCTTCGCCGCGGCGCAGGCCGGCACCCACGAGAACAAGCGCGAGACCTACGGGCATTCGCTGATCGTCGATCCTTGGGGAGAGATCCTCGCCGAAGGCGATGTCGAGCCGGGCATCATCATGGCCAGGATCGACCCGGCCAAGGTCGAGACCGCGCGCCGGGCGATTCCCTCGCTCCAGCACGGCCGCCGCTTCGGCGTCTCCGATCCCAAGGCCGGGCCGGACCATTTGCACCTCGTGCGGGGCTCGGCATGATCCGCTACGCGCTCCACTGCGACCGCAATCACGCCTTCGAAAGTTGGTTCCAGAGCTCGTCGGCCTATGATTCGCAGGTGAAGCGCAAGCTCGTGACCTGCCCGATCTGCGGCTCAGCCAAGGTCGACAAGGCGATCATGGCGCCGCGCATCGTCGGCAAGAAGGGGCGCGGCCGCGCCACGCCGCCGCCGGAGCCCGTGGCCGCGACCACACCCGAGGCTGCGCCGTCAGGGCCGACCTCGCTGCTGATGGCGCAGGAGCGCGAGCTGCGCGCCAAGCTGAAAGAGCTGCGCGACCACATCGTTAAGAATGCCGACAATGTCGGCGAGCGCTTCGCCAACGAAGCCCGCGCCATGCATTACGGCGACAAGGAGCACCGCCCAATCTATGGCGAAGCCTCGCCCGAAGAGGCGAAGTCGCTGATCGACGAAGGCATCGAGGTCTCACCGCTACCGACGCTGCCGGAAGACCGGAATTAAGCTCCCACCAGCACAGCGACGCCCAGGACAATCAGCGCAATGCCTGCAAGCTCGCGCGGCGCGATCGGCTGCTTGAACGAGTAATACGCCACGGCTTGCGCGAACAGCACCTCGATCAAGGCGAGTGTGCGGACGTTGGCGGCCGCCGTCAGTGCAAAGGCGAGGAACCAGAATTGCGAAGCGAAGGCGCCGATGAAGCCCGCGAGCATCGACGGTCGCCATAACCTGAGGATTCCTCGGAGCACGTCCGGCGCGCGCCAGAGCAGGTAGATCGTCAGCACCAGCGTCTGCACGAACAGGCCGAGCGCCAGCGTAATTGACGCCGCGGTCACGAAGGACACGTCGGGCACATTGATGATGGCGCCGCGAAAGCCGACCGCTGACAGCGCGAAGGCCGCCGCGGCAACGAGGCCGGTGATGGTCGGCTTCAGCTCGGCAAAGCTCTTGTCGCCGCCGGGGCGGAGCGCGGTGATGACGACGCCGACGGTGGCGATCATGATCGCGAGCACCTTCAGCCAGGTCAGGTGATCGCCGAGGAAGACGAAGCCGAAGATCGCGGTCTGGATCGCCTCGGTCTTCAGGTAGGCCGTCGTCACGACAAACGAGCGGTCGTTCATCGCGAGCAGCATCAGGCCGGTGGCGACGATCTGGCTGAGCGCGCCCAGCAGCAGCCATGGCCAGAACACGGCTGGCGGCGCGCTGAGATGATCGCCGGTCGCGAGCAGCACCAGCCCCAGGAACAGCAGCGAGAACGGAAAGCCGAACAGGAAGCGGATATTGGTCGCGCCCCAGGTCCCCAGCGGCTTCGTCAACGACCGCTGCATCGCATTGCGCGCGACCTGCCCGAGCGCGGCAACGATGGTGAAGGGAATCCAGAGGCTGGCGATGGTGAACATGGGGTGGCGGGCGCGAGGATCGGGGCCAACGTGCCGCTAGCGGTGGAGCAGGTCAATCACACGGATGTCATGGGTGCGATGCTCTCGCACAAACTCGGTGCCTGCGAACGCAGGGACGACGGTTGTGATGTGGCGTCTGCCTAAACCTGCGGCTTGGCCGTCGCGCCGCCATACCGTCGGCGATAGATCCACATCCCCACGCCCAGCACGATCGCAACCCCTGCAACGGTCAGCATCCAGATGTGCTTGCCGACGTGCGCATGATGATGCAGCCCGGCATATTCATGCAGGGCCGACACGGCCAAGACGCCCGGCAGCACATGGGCGGGCGCCCAGGCCAGGATCGCCGGGATGTTCACGGCATAGAATTTCGTGGGCGCCATGCCCAGCGCGCCGGCGGTCACGGGCACGAAGGCGCGGATCGGCGGCACGAAGCGGGCGAAGAACACGGCCCAGGTGCCGAAGCGGTTGAAGAAGTTTTCGCTCTCCGCGACCACGCGTGGATAATTGGTCAGCGGCCAGGTGTTGAGGATCTCGCGCTGCCGCCTGTGCCCGATCCAATAGGCCGCCCCGTCGCCGAGTACGGCACCAGTTGCGGCCGCCAAGAGCACCCATGGCAGCTGCAATTCGCCGCCGGGGATCAGGGCGCTCAGCGCCAGGATGATGGTCGAGCCGGGGATCACCGATCCCACCACCGGAACGGCTTCGAGCAGCGCCGCCAGGAACAGGGTCAGATAGGCCAGCCACGCATGGGCGGAAACGAAGGCGATGAGGGGATCGAGAAAGGACGTCACGTCGTCTCTTGTAGGGCTGGAGCATGAGGGCTTCGGACCCTACATAAGTAACTGCATACGGCCAAAGTACCATTCGCAGGGATTGGGCGCGACCCGCCCGAATTTCGGCGTGATTCGCAAGGCAGCCCTCCAAAAACTGCGTTCCTTGCCTATCTAAATGAAAAGACAACGGAACTTTGATTGGTGGGCGGGCTTCTGCCGGCTCGTTGTCTCTGATAGGTTGATTTTCAGCACCCAGCCGCAGCCAACGTGCGAATAACCGGTTTCGGGACCGCCCGGGACCTCGGAGGATTGATGACGACCGCCGCCCTGTCCAAAGTTGAGGAAGTTTCCGGCCTGCCCGACATGAAGGTGTCGGTGCGCCAGGTGTTCGGGATCGACAGTGATCTCGAAGTCCCGGCCTATTCCGAAGTCGATCCTCATGTGCCCGAAGTGGATTCCGATTACCGCTTCGACCGCGCCACCACGCTGGCCATTCTCGCGGGCTTTGCCAGGAACCGCCGCGTGATGGTGACCGGCTATCACGGCACCGGCAAATCCACCCATATCGAGCAGGTCGCGGCACGTCTGAACTGGCCCTGCGTGCGCGTCAACCTCGACAGCCACATCAGCCGTATCGACCTCGTCGGCAAGGACTCGATCGTGGTCCGCGACGGCAAGCAGGTCACCGAATTCCGCGACGGCATCCTGCCCTGGGCGCTGCAGAACAACGTCGCGCTGGTGTTCGACGAATACGACGCCGGCCGCCCGGACGTCATGTTCGTGATCCAGCGCGTGCTGGAGGTTTCGGGCCGCCTGACGCTCTTGGACCAGAACAAGGTGATCAAGCCGCATCCGGCGTTCCGGCTGTTCGCCACCGCCAACACCGTCGGCCTCGGCGACACCTCGGGCCTCTATCACGGCACCCAGCAGATCAACCAGGGCCAGATGGACCGCTGGTCGATCGTCACCACGCTGAACTATCTCAGCCACGACGAGGAAGTCGAGATCGTGCTGGCCAAGGCCAAGCACTATCGCACCCAGGAGGGCCGCGACATCGTCAACAAAATGGTGCGCCTCGCCGACCTCACCCGCAACGCCTTCGCCAATGGCGATCTGTCGACGGTGATGAGCCCGCGCACGGTGATCACCTGGGCGGAAAACTCCGACATCTTCGGCGATATCGGCTTCGCCTTCCGCGTCACCTTCCTCAACAAATGCGACGAGCTCGAACGGCCCCTGGTCGCCGAGTTCTACCAGCGCTGCTTCAATGCGGAGCTGCCGGAATCGGCAATCAACGTCGCGCTGAGCTGATCTCTCACGGTGTGTCGTCCCGGCGAAGGCCGGGACCCATACCGCGTGATGTCTCGATTGAAGCGACGCTGATAGTTTCCTGACACAAGAGCGGCCGGTGGTTATGGTCCCGGCCTTCGCCGGGACGACAGATAGGGTCAGATGACCGCCTCCAACTCCAAATTCCGCAGCAACAAGGAAGCACCGACTGAGCCGTTCAAGCGCTCGGTCGCCTCCTGTCTGAAGGCGATCGCAAAGGCGCCCGAGCTCGACGTCTCCTTCGCAGCCGAGCGCCCGGGCCTTGCGCCCGGCAAGGCGCGGCTGCCTGAGCCCGCGCGCAAGATGACGAAGCGTGACGCCGCGATCGTGCGCGGCCATGCCGATTCCATCGCGCTCAAGCTCGCCTGTCACGATCCCAAGGTTCACCGCAAGCTGATGCCCGGCAATCCGCAGGCGCGCGGCGTGTTCGAGGCGGTGGAGCAGGCCCGCGTCGAGGCGATCGGCGCGCGCCGCATGGCGGGCGTTGCCAAGAACCTCACCGCGATGCTCGACGACCATTTCCACCGCGGCAAGTTCGACGAGATCACCGACCGCGCCGACGCGCCGCTGGCGGACGCGCTGGCGATGCTGGTGCGCGAGCGCCTCACCGGCATGGCGCCGCCGACGGCGGCCAAGAAGATGGTCGATCTCTGGCGACCGATCCTCGAAGACAAGATCGGCAAGCGGCTCGATCGGCTCGACGGCGTGCTCGAGGATCAGACCAAGTTCGGCGATGCCGTGCATGACCTGCTGTCGGCACTCGAGCTCGGCGACGAGCGCAACGCCGACAGCGAAGACAATGACGAGAACGAGGAGAACCAGGACGGCGACAACGACCAGTCCGGCGCCGAAGGCTCGCCCGATTCCGACGCCGCGCAGGAAATGAGCGCCGACCAGGCGCAGGCAACCAGCGAGGAGATGAGCGAGAGCGCGATGGAAAGCGCGCAGGCCTCCACCTCCGACACCTTCGACGATGGCGAGCTCGGTGATGACGAGACGCCGGGCGAGGCGACGCGCCCGAACCAGCACGGCAGGAACGAGCCGCGTGGGCCGGAGTATCACGCCTTCGCGCCCAAGTTCGATGAGGTCATCGCCGCCGAGGATCTCTGCGACCATGACGAGCTGGAGCGGCTGCGCGCCTATCTCGACAAGCAGCTCGCACATCTGCAGGGCATCGTCGCCCGTCTCGCCAACCGGCTGCAGCGCCGCCTGATGGCGCAGCAGAATCGCGCCTGGGAGTTCGATCTCGAGGAGGGCATCCTCGACCCTGCGCGGCTGTCGCGCGTCGTCACCGATCCCTATCACCCGCTGTCCTTCATGCACGAGAAGGAGGCGACGTTCCGCGACACCGTAGTGACGCTGCTGCTCGACAATTCCGGCTCCATGCGCGGCCGCCCGATCACGGTCGCCGCGACCTGTGCCGACATCCTCGCGCGCACGCTGGAGCGTTGCGGCGTCAAGGTCGAGATTCTCGGCTTCACCACGCGGGCCTGGAAGGGCGGGCAATCGCGCGAGGCATGGCTTGCCGCCGGCAAGCCGGCCAATCCTGGCCGCCTCAACGATCTCCGCCACATCATCTACAAGTCCGCGGACGCCCCGTGGCGTCGTGCGCGGAAAAACCTGGGCCTGATGATGCGCGAGGGCCTCTTGAAGGAGAACATCGACGGCGAGGCGCTGGACTGGGCGCACAAGCGCCTGCTCGGCCGGCCCGAGCAGCGCAAGATCTTGATGATGATCTCGGACGGCGCGCCGGTCGACGATTCCACGTTGTCGGTCAATCCGGGCAATTATCTCGAGCGGCATCTGCGCCACATCATCGAGGAGATCGAGACCCGCTCGCCGGTCGAGCTGATCGCGATCGGCATCGGCCATGACGTGACGCGCTATTATCGCCGCGCGGTAACGATCGTGGACGCGGAAGAACTCGGCGGCGCGATCACCGAAAAGCTTGCCGAGCTCTTCAGCGAGACCAACACGGCGCCAACGCAAGCGGCCGGTCGCCCGCGACGCAAATTGCATTCGTGAGCACGCATCCATCCCGCCGCAGCTTCGTCAGCCTCGCGGCGGCGGGATTTTCCACTCTCGCGTTGCCGCGCTTGGCGCAGGCGCAGCTGCAGCCCAAGACCGAGCCGCCGCCGCGCGCCCTCCAGCTCGAGCATGCCGTCACCGCGCCGGTCAGCGTCGACGTCAACGCGCGTAGCATTGCCAATTTCGAGCCGCGCGACCGCTCGCGCACGCGCTTCGGCTCGCTGGATTTTCGCAGCGGCCTGGTGCTGACCTCGCCCTATCGCGGCTTCGGCGGGCTGTCGGGCCTCCGCTTCCTCGACGGCAAGGGCGAGCGCTTTCTCGCGATCTCCGATCAGGGCGGCTGGTTCACCGGCAGCATCCGCTATTCCGGCCGCGAGATGATTGGGCTCGCCGACGTCGAGGCCGCGCCGGTGCTGGGCGCCGACGGGCGGCCGATCACCGAGAAGCGGCTCTGGTACGATACCGAGTCGCTCGCGCGCGACGGCAACCTCGTCTATGTCGGGCTCGAACGCGTCAACCAGATCCTGCGCTATGATTTCGCCAAGGGTGCTACCGGCGCCCGCGGCGAAGTGATCGCCGTCCCGCCGGCCTTGCGCAAGCTGCCCTACAACAAGGGGCTGGAGGCGATGGTCGTCGTGCCCAAAGCGCAGGGACCGGGCAAGAGCCAGGCCCAGCCGCTCGCGGGCACGCTGATCGCCTTTTCCGAGCGCGGGCTCGATGCCGACGGCAACCTCCTCGCTTTCCTGATCGGCGGCTCGACGCCCGGCCAGTTCAGCGTGCGCCGCTCGGAGAATTTCGACATCAGCGACGCGGTGCTGCTGCCCTCGGGCGATCTCCTCATCCTCGAACGCAAATTTTCCTGGTTCACCGGCGTCAACATCCGCATCCGCGCGATCCCCTTGAAATCGATCGCCCCTGGCGCGCTGGTCGACGGCCCCGCTTTGTTCGCCGCCGATCTCGGCCACGAGATCGACAACATGGAAGCCATCGACGCTCACGTCACGAGCGAGGGCGAGACCGTGCTGACGCTGATCTCCGACGACAATTTCTCGATGCTGCAGCGGACTTTGCTGCTGCAATTCACGCTGGCGGAGTAGAGATCGCGCCGGAACGGTTCTTGCAGCGATCGCGAGAGTCGACCGGAGATTTCGATGACCAGGTTCCTTCGCGTGTTTTGTCTATATGCGTCCTTCTGGATCGCCGCTGCAACACAAGTCCAGGCACAAGACTGGCCGGCGCGACTGATCAAGGCGACCATTCCGTTCGGTCCGGGCAGCGCGGCGGACGTGGTGCCGCGGCTGGTGTTCGAGCATCTCTCCGCCGAACTCGGTCAGCCGATCGTGATCGAAAACCGCGCCGGCGGCGGCGGTGTGGTCGGTTCGGCGGCGGTCGCGAAGTCCGATCCCGATGGTTACAGCCTGCTCGCCCAGTCGTCGGCGCTGACCATTGCGCCCCTGATGTTCCCGAATGCGAGCTTCGACCCCAGCCGCGATCTCGCCTCGGTGTTCATGATCGGATCCGGTGCCAATGTGATGATCGTGCCGAAGGAGCGCCCTTGGAGAACCATCCAGGACTTCATCGCCGCTGCCAAGGCAAAGCCCGGTTCGATCTCGTTCGGCTCGGTCGGCATCGGCAGCGCCGTGCACATCTCGAGCGAGAAGTTCCGCTACGCCGCCGGCATCGAGGCTATTCATGTGCCGTATCGCGCCGGCCCGGAAGTGATCGCCGACATTCTCGGTGGGCGCATCGATCTGTATTTCTGCCCGCTGGCGACCGCGTTGCCGCTGATCCGCGAGGGCCAAGTGCGCGCGCTGGTGGTCTCGACACCGAAGCGCGTTGCCGAGCTGCCCGATGTGCCGACGCCGGCCGAGATCGGCTTGAAGGACGCCGACAGCGAGATCTGGTTCGGCGTGTTCGTGCCGGCGAAGACCCCGCGCGAGGTCGTCGACAAGCTGCACGCGGCCGCCGAGAAAGTCCTGGCCACGCCGGCGACGCAGGTGAGCCTGACAAAGCTCGGGCTCGAACCGAGGCCGATGAAGCCCGCCGAGATGGACGACCTCGTCAAGCGCGAGCTGGCGGCCAATCAGGAGCTGATCAAGGCCGCCGGCATCAAGCCGTAGGGGCGGGTTACGCCCGCATTCCTCCATCGTCCCGGACAAGCGAAGCGCGGATCCGGGACAACAATAGGGAGACATGTTCGCCGCGGCATCTCCAGCGCAATGCATGCCGCTGCTGGTCGCCATGCTGCCCGTGCGGCTGGCAATTCGCCGCCCACCCACTAAACTTCATGCAATCGCTTCCATTTCTCCAGCCCCGGACCCTCGCATGAGCGCCCTGTTTTCTCCGATCAAGCTGCGCGGACTGACGTTGAAGAACCGCCTCGTGGTGTCGCCGATGTGCCAATATTCGGCCGATGACGGCGTCGCCACCGACTGGCACTTCACCCACATCAACAATCTCAGCCTGTCGGGCGCGGCGATGTTCTGCATCGAGGCGACGCATGTCGAGGCGATCGGCCGTATCACGCCGGGCTGCCTCGGGCTCTACAGCGACGCCTGCGAGGCCGCGCTGAAGCCGATCCTGCATTCGGTGCGCAAGCATTCCTCCACCGCGATCGCGATGCAACTCGCCCATGCCGGCCGCAAGGCCTCGAGCGCGCGCCCCTGGGACGGCGGCCAATTGATTCCGGAAGGGCAGGGCGGCTGGCAGACGGTCGGGCCGTCGGCGGTGCCGCACAAGGAGGGCGAGGCCGCCCCGCTGGCGCTGGATGCCGCGGGCTTGAAGCGCATCCGCGAGGCCTTCGTCGACAGCACAAAGCGCGCCGCGCGGCTCGGCATCGACGCCATCGAGGTGCATGGCGCGCATGGCTATCTCTTGCATCAATTCCTGTCGCCGATCTCGAACCGGCGCACCGACGAATATGGCGGTAGCCTCGCGAACCGCATGCGCTTTCCGCTGGAGGTGTTCGACGTGGTGCGCGCCGCGTTCCCCGCCGACAAGCCGGTCGGCATGCGGGTGTCGTCGACCGATTGGGTCGAGGGCGGCTGGGATCTGGCACAGACCATCGAATTCGCGAACGCGCTGAAGGCGCGCGGCGTCGACTGGATCGATGCATCGTCCGGCGGCGTCTCGCCGCTGCAGAAGATTCCGCTCGGCCCCGGCTATCAGGTGCAGTTTGCAGAGGCGATCAAGCGCGAAACCGGCCTGCCCACGATTGCCGTCGGCCTGATCACCGAGTCGAAGCACGCGGAGGAGATCGTCGCGTCGGGCAAGGCCGACATGGTCGCGCTCGCCCGCGGCCTGCTCTACGATCCGCGCTGGGGCTGGCACGCCGCCGCCGAGCTCGGCGGCGTGGTCGAGGCGCCGCCGCAATATTGGCGCTCGCAGCCGTCCACGCAAAAGGCGCTGTTCGGCAAGACCACGTTCGGGGCGAGGTGAGAGCGAGTGGGGTGCGCGCGCTGCCACCCCTCACGCATCCGTAAACCTCCTCACCTTCCATGCCCCCCAAAACTGGCCTAACCTCTGCATACTCAACGCCTCGCGGAGGCTGGCCATGCGCTTTCGTTTTCGTAAAACTGCCCATGTGTTCGAGCGCGTTGGCCTTGCCATGGCGGGGGCCGCGTGCGGATTGTTCGTCGGCGCCTATGTCGGCTCGGCGATCCCCACCCTCACCACGCAGGGCTTCCTGCTGCTGATGATGCTGCTCGGCGGCATCGGCTTCTATCTCGGCATCGACACGCCGCAGATGCCTTTCGACGATGCGCACAGCCAGATCGACGCCGCCGAGCTCATGAGCGCCGCCGGCACGCTCTCCGCTACGCTCACCGCCTTCGCCTCGGTCGCCGTGATCGTGCTCCGGCTCGATCCGCACATGGCCTGGACCTGGCTCGTCTTGGTCGGCTGGATTGCCGGCGTCACCATGCAGATCGTCGCCGGCGCCAAGGCCAGGCTGCGTAAGTAGCTCTCTTTGTCAGGATGGGCCCGCCTGAAGCGGGCGTCTCGAAGGACAGCCGCCGGGAAAAGCTCGCAATTCCGAGTGCCCGTCGTTCACGGCAGGGTTCGGCTTGCCGCAACTGCCTTGCCCGGCACCGTCTCTCTCTCTGTCAACCCGTCATCCGGTCAGGGCGCCGTTCGGAGCATTGCGCGCGCATTGGTCTTGAAGAGTTCATCTTTGCAACACATCTTGTGGCGCCCGCAGGTAGAGGCGTACCCTGCATCTTCTGCGGCTTTGATGCGAGGACCTGGGGATGAGCGGACCGGACGGAAGCAGGCAGTTGATCAAAAAGCACGATTTCGTTCAGGTCAGCGCAATTGCCGGGCTTCTCGCCGCCGCGTTCGCCCTGTCCGGCTGCGACAAGCCGGCATCGCAGGCTGCGGCTCCGCCGGCGCCGGCGGTGACGGTCGCCCAGCCGGTCAAGCGCACAGTCACCGATTGGGACGAGTTCACCGGCCGCTTCGAGGCGGTGGAGGAGGTCCAGGTGCGGCCGCGGGTCGGCGGCTTCGTCAACTCGGTCGAATTCCAGGACGGCGCCATCGTGCGTCGGGGTGACCTGCTCTACGTGATCGATCCGCGCCCGTTCGAGGCGGTGGCCACTCAGGCGGAGGGCCAGCTGTCAGACGCACGGGCGCGAGTGGAGCTCGCCAAGCGCGAGCTCGACCGTGGTCTCAGCCTCGTGCAGACCAGCGCGGTCTCCGAACAGGTCGTCGATCAGCGCCGCCAGGCCTTGCAGGCTGCGCACGCCGCCGAGATGCAGGCCGAGGGCGCGCTGAAGGCCGCCAAGCTCAACATCGAGTTCACGCATGTGGCAGCGCCCTTGACCGGCCGCGTCAGCCGCCATCTCGTCAGCCCCGGCAATCTCGTGCAGGGCAGCGACACCGGCACCTCGACGCTGCTGACTTCGATCGTCGCGCTCGATCCGATCTACATCTATTTCGACATGGATGAGGCGACGTTCATCAAATACAGCAAATTGTGGTTCGAAGGACGGCGGCCAAGTTCGCGCGATACCGCGAACCCGGTGCAAGTGACGCTGGCCGGCGAGACCAAGCCCTCGCGCGAGGGCACCGTCAATTTCCTCGACAATCGGCTGGACGTGTCGACCGGCACGCTGCGCAGCCGCGCGGTGGTGAAGAACACGGATCTTTCGATCCTGCCCGGCCAGTTCGGCCGCGTCCGCCTGATCGGCAGCGCGCCTTACGAGGCGCTGCTGATTCCGGACGCTGCGATCGCAACCGACCAGTCCCGCAAGATCGTGTTCGTGGTCAAGCCTGATGATACGGTCGAGGCACGCCCCGTCGTGCTCGGTCCGCTCGACGACGGCCTGCGCGTGATCCGTGAAGGGCTGAAGCCGGACGATCGCGTCATCGTCAACGGCATCCAGCGCGCCCGCGTCGGCGCCAAGGTCGCTCCCCAGACCGCGCAAGCGCCGGCCGGTGGCAAGTCATGAATCTTGGCCGCCTCTCCATCAACCAGCCCATTTTGGCGATGGTGCTGTCGATCGTGCTCCTGATCGTCGGTGCACTCGCCTACACCACGCTGCCGGTCTCCGAATATCCGCAAGTGGTGCCGCCGACCGTCGTCGTCACGACGCAATATCCCGGCGCCTCCGCCCAGACCGTGTCCGACACGGTCGCAGCTCCCATCGAGCAGGAGATCAACGGTGTCGAGGACATGCTGTATCTCTACAGCCAGGCGACCTCGAACGGCCAGCTCACCATCACCGTCACCTTCAAGCTCGGCACCGATCTCGACAAGGCCCAGGTGCTGGTGCAGAATCGCGTCGCCATCGCGCAGCCGCGCCTTCCAGAGGAAGTGCAGCGCAACGGCGTCACCACCCGCAAGAACTCGCCCGACATCCTGATGGTCGTGTTCATGCTGTCGCCGGACGACACGTTCGACCAGCTCTACATCTCCAATTATGCGCTGCTCCAGGTCCGCGACCAGCTCTTGCGCATCGACGGCGTCGGCGACATCCAGATCTTCGGCGCCCGCGACTATTCGATGCGGCTGTGGCTCGATCCTGACAGAATCGCCAATCTCGGCCTGACCTCGGCCGAGGTGCTCGCGGCCATCCGCGCCCAGAACGTGCAGATCGCCGGCGGCCAGATCGCCGAGCCGCCGATCACCGATCGGGCCTTCCAGCCCAATCTCACCTTCACCGGACGTTTGAAGGACCAGAAGCAGTTCGAGGATATCCTGATCAAGGCCGGCCCTGACGGCCGCACGGTGCGGCTGCGCGACGTCGCCCGCATCGAGCTCGGGGCGCTGGCCTACAGCACCAACAGCTTCCTGCTGCGCAAGTCGGCGGTCGCGATGCTGGTGACGCAGCGGCCGGGCTCGAACGCGCTCGCGACCGCAAAGAACATCTCCGACACCATGACGAGGCTCAAGGAGAGCTTTCCCAGGGGGCTCGACTTCAATATCGGCTACAACCCGACCGAGTTCATCGCCCAGTCGGTCCACGAGCTGATCAAGACCATCTACGAGGCCATGCTGCTCGTGGTCGTCGTCGTGCTGGTGTTCCTGCAGGGATGGCGGCCCGCGATCATTCCGATCATCGCGATTCCGGTCTCGCTGGTCGGCACGTTCGCGGTGATGGCGGCGCTCGGGTTCTCCATCAACAATCTCACCCTGTTCGGGCTCGTCCTCGCGGTCGGCATCGTGGTCGACGACGCCATCGTCGTGGTCGAGAATGTCGAACGCCATCTCGAACACGGTCTCAGTCGTCGCGATGCCGCGCTGAAGACGATGGAGGAGGTCGGCGGCGCACTGGTCTCGATCGCCCTGGTGCTATGCGCGGTGTTCGTCCCGACCGCGTTCCTCGGCGGCATCTCCGGGCAGTTCTTCCAGCAATTCGCCGTCACCATCGCCGTTGCGACGGCGATCTCCTGCTTCTGCTCGCTGACGCTCTCGCCCGCGCTGGCCTCGCAGATCCTCACGCCACACGAAGAAAAGCGGCCGCCGGCCACCTGGAACATCATCGCGCGCGGCTGGAATGCGTTCACCGGCGTGTTCAATCGCGTGTTCGACCGGCTGGCGCATGGCTATGCCGGCCTCGCCAATTTCGCGATTCGCCATTCGGTGGTGATGCTGCTGATCTACGTCGTGCTGATCGGCGGCGCCGGCTGGCTGATCGTGACCACGCCGCAGGGCTTCATCCCGGCGCAGGATCGCGGCTACGTCATCATATCCGTGCAATTGCCGGGCGCGGCGTCGCTGGCGCGCACCACCGAGGTTGTTCGCGAGATCGAGCGGATCTCGCTGGATACGCCGGGCATCGTTCGAGTCGCCGCCTTTGCCGGTTTCTCCGGCGCCACCCGCACGCAGGCCGGCAATGCGGCGGCGCTGTTCCCGGTGTTCGACGAGCCCGAGGCGCGGCTGAAGAAGGGCCTGTCCGCGAATGCCATCACGGCCGAGCTGCGCAAGCGCCTGTCCGCGATCCAGGGTGCCTTCATCATCGTGATTCCACCGCCGGCCGTGCCCGGCATCGGCACTGGCGGCGGCTTTGCCATCCGCATCCAGGATCGCCAGGGCCGCGGGCCTGAAATGCTCGCAGCCGCCACCGACGAGCTTGTCGCCGCCGCGCGCAAATCGCCCTCGCTGCTCGCCCCCTCGGTGTTCTCGCCGTTCACGGCCAACACGCCGCAGCTCTTCGTCGACATCGACCGCACCAAGGCGCAGAAGCTGGGCGTGCCCATCTCCAACATCAACGAGACGATCCAGACCTATTTCGGGTCAACCTATGTCAACGACTTCAACCTGTTCGGCCGCACCTACCACGTCACCGCGCAGGCCGACTTCCCGTTCCGGAAAGAACCGAGCGACCTTGCGCGCCTGCGCACGCGCAACGCTTCCGGCGACATGGTGATGCTCGGCAGCGTGGTCGAGTTCAAGGACGTCTCGGGACCCGACCGCGTCGCGCGCTACAATCTCTATGCGGCGTCCGAACTCCAGGGCGAGCCGGCGCCGGGCACGAGCTCGACCACCGCGCTCAACGCCATCAAGCAGCTCGCGAACGATACTTTACCGAGCGGCTTCACCTTCGAATGGACCGACCTGTCCTATCAGCAGGTCACCGGCGGCAATGCCGGTCTCTACGTATTTCCGATCTGCGTGCTGTTCGTCTATCTCGTCCTCGCCGCGCAATATGGCAGCTGGACGCTGCCGTTCGCGGTGATTCTGATCGTGCCGATGTGCCTGCTCGCCGCCACCATCGGCGTTCGCGTCATGGGCCAGGACGTCAACATTCTGACCCAGATTGGCTTCGTCGTGCTGGTGGGACTGGCGGCGAAGAACGCGATCCTAATCGTCGAATTCGCGCGCGATATCGAGAACGAAGGCAAGACGCGGCTGGAGGCCGTCATCGATGCCTGCCGCCTGCGCTTGCGGCCGATCCTGATGACCTCGTTCGCGTTCATCCTCGGCGTCTTGCCGCTGGTGATCTCGACCGGCTCTGGCTCGGAGATGCGCCAGGCCGTCGGCGTCGCCGTGTTCTTCGGCATGATCGGCGTCACCCTGTTCGGCCTTCTGTTCACGCCGATCTTCTACGTCGTGGTGCGGAACCTGGCGGAAGGGCGGCGCGACAAGAAGCCGGAGGCGATGGCCTGACGTCTGTCTCGATGGCCAAAGACTCCGCCACATCCTCCGCTGTCATCCTCGCGAACGCGGGGATCATAACCACAGGGAGGAGTTTAGCGCGACAGCGGCGAGTCTTCGCCAAACACCATCCTGTGGTTATGGGTCCCGGGCTCGCGCTGCGCACGCCCCGGGACGACGGTGGAGAATGTGGCACGCAGAATCCCATACTAACGACCAACATGAAATGGATGGGCGCAAGCGCGGTTCTTCACTACTATCCGCGCGATTTCACAGAAGAATGCCGGGAGTTAAACATATGAAATCAGCACTTTGGGCCGCAGCGGCCTCGGCCCTCTTGATTGCGGTTCCCGCCTCCGCGCAAGGCGTCAAGATCGGCATCCTCAACGACCAGTCCGGCGTCTATGCCGATTACGGCGGCAAATGGTCGGTCGAAGCGGCCAGGATGGCGATCGAGGATTTCGGCGGCGAAGTACTCGGCCAGAAGATCGAGCTCGTCACTGCAGACCACCAGAACAAGCCTGACCTCGCAAGCTCGATCGCGCGGCGCTGGTATGACGTCGAGAACGTCGACATGATCACGGAGCTGACGACCTCCTCGGTCGCGCTCGCGATCCACGAGCTCTCCAAGGAAAAGAAGAAGATCGACATCGTCGTCGGCGCCGCGACATCGCGCCTCACCGGCGATGCCTGCCAGCCCTACGGCTTCCACTGGGCTTACGACACCCGCGCGCTCGGCGTCGGCACCGGCGGCGCGCTGACCAAAGCCGGCGGCGACACCTGGTTCTTCCTCACCGCGGACTACGCCTTCGGCTACGCGCTGGAGAAGGACACCAGCGAGATCGTCACCGCCAATGGCGGCAAGGTGCTCGGCTCGGTGCGCGTTCCGCTCAATTCGTCGGACTTCTCCTCCTTCCTGCTGCAGGCGCAGAGCTCGAAGGCGAAGATCGTCGGCCTCGCCAACGCCGGCCTCGACACCACCAATTCGATCAAGCAGGCGTCCGAGTTCGGCATCGTCGCGAGTGGCCAGAAGCTCGCGGGCCTCCTGATGACGCTTGCCGAGGTGAACGGCCTCGGCTTGCAGGCCGCGCAAGGCCTGGTGCTGACCGAAGGTTATTACTGGGATCTCAACGACAGGACGCGCAATCTCGGCGAGCGCTTCCTCAAGCGCACCGGGCGGATGCCGAGCATGATCCACGCCGGTACCTATTCGGCGACGCTGAGCTATCTCAAGGCCGTCAAGGCTGCCGGCACCAAGGATCCGGATGCCGTCGCCAAGAAGCTGAAGGAGCTGCCGGTCGACGACGACTTCGCGCAAGGCGGCAAGGTGCTCGAGAATGGCCGCATGATCCACGACATGTATCTGTTCGAGGTCAAGAAGCCCTCGGAATCGAAGAAGCCCTGGGATTATTACAAGCTGCTCGCCACCGTCCCCGGCGACAAGGCCTTCTTCACCGCCAAGGAGAGCGGCTGTCCGCTGACGAAGTAGGGAAGTGGCACAGCGAGCGCCACACCCTCGCTGTCGTCCCGGACAAGCGCGCCTCAAGCGCGCGCCGATCATGGACCCATAACCACAGGCACGCGTGGTTACGGGGACTCGGAGTGATCAGCTCGCATCACGACATCTTCCTGCGGTTATGGGTCCCGGATCGGCGCTTACGCTTGTCCGGGACGGCAGCGGAATGTGTGGCGGCGGATTGCCTCACACCAACCGCAGCACCACCGCCCCGAGCGCCCCGACCCACAGCGCCATTGCTGCGAGCGCCTGGATCGCAAAGCCGGTGCCGCGCTTGGCCACGGCTCGCGAATAGCCGATGAAATAGACGATCCGGCCGATGATCCAGATCACGCCAATCGCCGCCGCGATGGCGTCGCTGATATAGATCGCGAACAGCCAAAGGGCTGGCAGGACGATCGGCATCCATTCCAACGTGTTCATCTGGATGCGGAAGGCCCGTTCGAAATCCGGATGCCCCGACATCGCAGGTACCTTGACGCCGGTCTTGGTGCGCGAGCGGGAGACGTTGATGGAGGTGAAGAAATAAAACGCGATCGCCAGCAGCGTGACGAGGGCGGTGAGATGATACATCGTCGGTTCCTTCATAGAAATCGCGCCTCAATAGCCGGTCAGCTCGAGATAGCCAATGCCGTCATGTGTGCCGGCAAAGCTGATCGGCCCTTCCCAGTACGAGAAGCCGGTCCCCATCCAGGCGTTCGGATTGAGCGGCTTGCAGAGGATCGAGAATGATCGCGCGGGGATCGCGATCTGCCATTGCACCGGCAACTTGCGTCCCGCAATCTCAGCCGTCGCCTTCGGCATCATCTGGATGTCGCTGCCTGCAATCATCTGCGTCTCGCCGGCCGCGCTGATCCAATTGCCGAACGGATAATTTCTGCCGTCCTTCTGCCGCAGCCGGTACAGCATCAGCTTGTCTCCGGATGACAGATGCAGCGACAGCCAGTCCCAGCCGGTCTGGTCGGCGTCGAGCGGCTGGCTGCTCCATTCCCGGTCCATCCAGGCCTGGCCCGAGACATCGACCGGCTTGTCCTCGATGCTGAGCGTGCCGCGCGCGCGGTAGAACGGCTGACTGTAGTAGTACGAGGCCTGCCCACGCTCCGACTTGCGGCTGAAGCCGCGATCGCCCTGCAGCACGACCGGCCGGTCGGCCTCGAGCGTCAGTGCGTAGCTGAAATCGGCGCCAGCTGCCTTCAGCGACAGCGGCGCCAAAGCGCGGTCATCGGTGCGGTCAAAACTCTTCATCTCCCAATCGTCAATCCAGGCATCGAACGGTTTTGCCGTCACGCCGGCTTGCCCGACGCCACCCCGTGAAAACGTTTCAGAGAAGCGGTGAGTGTCGGCGCGCGTCACCGCGGCATGCGCCATCCATACCTGTTGATTGGCCCAGCCCTCGCCTTGCGGACCTGGCTGCGCCGCCTGGCGGAACAGCGTCCATTGCAGGCCGCACGCCGCGCCGCGCGCGTCGACGAGGTTTGCCGTGAGATACCACCACTCGATACGAAACTGCGGATGCGGTCCGTGATCTTCGGGGAAGGTGAATGTCTTTCCCGGCGTTACCTTTGTAAACCCATCGGCGGTCTCGGCGAGTCCGGCATAGCCCTGCGCGCCGGCGCGGCGCGGGAGGGCGAGGGCGACGATGCCACCGGCGAAGGCGCGCCGCGTGATGGCTTTAGCGCTCATTGGCAAACACCTTGACGAGATTCGCCGGCTGCATCCGCGCCAGCCGCACCATCGGGAGCAGCGCCGCAAGCAGCGAGGCGAAGAGCGCCACCGCGACCAGCTCCACCAGATGCAACGGAAAGACGTGGAACGGCAGCCGCCAGCCGAAAGCTTTCACGTTCACGATTGCAATCAGGCACCACGCGACCAGCAGTCCGAGCGGCACGGCCAGCAGTGCCGTGAACAGCGCGACCGAGAGCGTCTTGGTCAGCTCGATTGTGGCAAGGCGTGGCCGGGTCAGGCCGATCGCCCACAGCGGCGCAAGCTGCGGCAGTCGGGAGTTCGCCAGGGTCAGCAGGCTCGTGAGCAATGCGATTCCGGCGACGCCGAGCGTGAAGGCGTTCAGCGCCGACGTCACCGCGAAGGTGCGGTTGAAGATGCGGATCGATTCCGCCTTCACCGTCGCCTGGTCGGCGATTCTGCGGTCGTCGAGCCCGAACTGCTTCTGCAAAGCCGCGATCAGGCCGGGGATATTCTCTCTCGCGACGATCAGGCCAATCCGCGTCTGCGGCGTCTGCGGAAACTGCCGGATCAATGCGGCGACGTTCACAGTGAGCTGCCCCTTGGGGTTGCCGTAATCGGCATAGATGCCGACGATGTCGAGCTCCCAGGTCCCGCCCGGCGCCGGCACCTCGACGACGTCGCCGATCTGCACGTTCAGCCGCCGGCTCAATTGCTCGCTGATGAAAGCGGCATTGCCCGGCACCAGCCGCGTCCAGGCCCGCGGCGCCGTGTCCAGCAGCGGCCAGCGTTCGCGATAGAGCGCGTGATCGGGCAGACCGAGCAACTCGACCGGCTGGCCCTGAACCTGCGCCTCCGCGCGCCCGCCGGGGAGGATCGCCTGAACATCGCTGCGATCCTTCAGCCAGTTGCGGATCGCCGTACCTTGCGCATTGTCGGAGGCGCTGATGTAGACGTCGGCCGCAAGGCGCCCGTCGAGCCAGCCGATGAAGGTGCGGCTGAAGGTCTCCACCATGGTGGAGACCCCGACGTTGACGGCAAGCGCGAGCAAAAGCGCCATCAGCGCCAGCGACAATCCGGAGAGCTGCTGCCGGCTGTCCGCCCAGAACCACAGCACGAGCGGGCCTCGCGCGAAGCGCTGGCCTACGAGCAGGATGATGTCGAGGAAGGCCGGCAGGATCAGTGCCGCACCGAACATCAGCGCGGCCAGCACGCCGAACCCTGCGATCAGTGATTGCCCGTAGTGGAGCAGCAGCAGCGCGACGGCGAACGCGCCGCAGGCCGCACAGCTCTGCAGGATCAGCCAGCGGCGTTGCCGCTGCTGCCAGGCGCCCGGCTGCGCCGTCGCCAGCACCGGCATCCTGATCGCCTTGATCAGGCTGGTCGCCGCCGCCACAAGCGCACCCGCCACGCTGATCCCGATGCCGGCGAGCCACCATTCGGGCCGCAGGCTGAGCTGCCCAGGGATCTGCGCGCCATAGAGTCCGCGCAGCGAGGCCGCGACATCGGGCAGCAGGGCGGCTGCGATGAAATAGCCGCACGCGAGCCCGATCAGGCCTGCGACCAGCGCCAGCGCCACCAGCTCGACCACCAGCACCGTATTGACTAGCCGCGCCGAGGCGCCACAGGCCCGCAAAGTGCGCAGCATTGGCAGCCGCTGCTCGAACGCAAGGCCGACGGCCGAATTGACGATGAACAGGCCGACGAAGAACGACAGCAGGCCGAAGGCGGTGAGGTTGAGATGAAAACTGTCGGTGAGACGCTCGAGCTCCGTCTCCGCATTGGGCTCGACTCGCTCTAACTGCTCGCCGACCACGCTCGCGAGCGGTGCGGGCTTGCCCCTCGGCTTGCCGATCAGCAGCCGCGAGACCTGGTCGGGCTTGCTCAGCAGCCGCTGTGCCACGCCGATATCGACCACGAGCACATCGGGTGCGAGCTGCGGCTGGACCCGCAGCGGCGGCAGCCTTGCGCCGCTGCTGATCGCCGGGGCCGTGCCCTCTGCTTGCTGCAAGCCCCTCAGCGTCTCCCGGGCCACCAACGTCTGGCCGGGCGGAGCAACGAAGCTGCTGAGATCCGTGGCACCCAGGCGTGGCGCGTTGCCGACATCGACCGGCAGCGTGACCGGCTCGATGCCGAGCAGCCGCACCGAATGCCCGTTGATCTGGACGCGTCCCTCCAGCACCGGCGACACCGGCCAGCCGGCGCGGCGGAGCTTTATGAACAGCTCCTGCGGGAAAGTCGCCGCGTTGGGAGCGACCAGCATCGCGGTGCGCACGCCGCCGAACGTCGCTGCAGCGCGGTCATAGGCATTGCGGGCCTGCTGATTGATGGCCTGCACCCCGCTCCACAGCGCGGTCGCCGCAATCAGGCCAATCAGGAGCGTCGCGAACTGCATCTTGTGGCGCCGCCAATGGCTGAGCAGCACGGCGAGAACCCAGAGCGCGCGCTTCATGAAATGCGCCCCGCATGCAACGTGAGATGACGGTCGAGCGTGGCGGCGAGATGCAGGCTGTGCGTCACCATCAGGAAGCCGCAGCCGGTGCGCGCGACGAGGTCGCGCGCCAGCGCCAGCACCTCCTCGGCGGTAGCTTCGTCGAGATTGCCGGTCGGCTCGTCCGCCAGCAGCAGCGCGGGCTTTGTCGCCAGCGCCCGGCCGATCGCGACCCGCTGCTGCTGGCCGCCTGATATTTGCTCTGGATACCGTTTGAGCAGGCTGCCGAGTCCGAGGCGCTCGACAAGCTCTTTCGTCCAGGCCGCATCATGCCGGCCGGCGATCCGCGCCTGGAAGGCGAGATTGTCCGCGACGGAGAGGCTCGGGATCAGGTTGAACTGCTGAAAGACCAGGCCAACGCGATTCCGCCGCAAGCTGGCGCGTCCGGCATCCGATAGCGTGGTGACCTCGGCGTCACCCAGCCGGATCGAGCCGCCATCGGCGGCGTCGAGGCCAGCGATCAGGTGCAGCAGGGTGCTCTTGCCGCTGCCGGATTCACCGGTCAGCGCGACGCGCTCGCCAGCCCCGAGGTCGAGGTCGACGCCGCGCAGAACATGGACGGGCTCGCCGGCCGAAGAGAAGGTCTTTGAGAGGTTTCGGATGCTCAGCACGATGACGGCGCCGGACGGAATCAACGGAATTGCTGCCTAGCACACCTGATGCGGAAATGCCGGGGTTGCGTTGGCCCTGAAGCCGCTGTTAGCTTCCAAGACGGCCAAATCAAATAGGTACCGAAAAGACATACGGGGAGAATGATGAGCGCTCAGGAAATGCCGAATGTGGCGGCTGGGACGACCAAAACGCCAAAGGGCGCCTGGACTGTTACATTTCTCCTCTTTCTTTTCATGGTGGTGAACTTCGCCGACAAGATCGTGGTCGGTCTCGCCGGCGTGCCGATCATGACCGACATGAAGCTCAGCGCCGAGCAGTTCGGCCTGCTCGGGTCCTCGTTCTTCTTCCTGTTCTCGATCTCGGCCATCGTGGTCGGCTTCATCGTCAACAAGGTGCCGACGCGCTGGGTGTTGTTGACGCTGGCGGTAATCTGGGCGGTGTCGCAGTTCCCGATGGTCGGCACAGTCTCCTTCACCACGCTCTTGATCTGCCGCATCGTGCTGGGGGCGGGCGAAGGGCCGGCCTTCTCGGTCGCCGCGCACGCCATCTACAAATGGTTCCCCGACGAGAAGCGCACGCTGCCGACTGCAATCCTGTCACAGGGCTCGGCCTTCGGCGTCATCCTGGCGGTGCCGGCGCTGAACTGGATCATCGTCAACCATTCCTGGCACTACGCCTTCGGCGCGCTCGGCGTCGTCGGCCTGATCTGGGTCGCAGCCTGGCTCGCGCTCGGCAAGGAAGGCCCGCTGGAGGATACCGAGGTCCTAGCCGTCACCGAGCCGAAGATTGCGTACGTGCAGCTGCTGACCTCACGCACCTTCCTCGGCTGCGTGATCGCGACCTTCGGCGCTTATTGGGCGCTGTCGCTCGGCCTCACCTGGTTCACGCCGTTCATCGTCAAGGGGCTCGGCTTCTCGCAGAGCCAGGCCGGCTTCATCTCGATCCTGCCCTGGGTGTTCGGCGCCACCATCGTTCTCCTCACCGGCTGGATCTCGCAGGTGATGATGGCCCGCGGCTACACCACGCGCGTCTCGCGCGGCGTGCTCGGCTCGGTGCCGCTCATCGTCGGCGGCCTGATCCTCACCGCGATGGCGCATGTCGAGGGCGCCGGCCTGCAGATCGCGCTGCTCGTCGTCGGCTCCGGACTCTGCGGCGCGATCTACGTGGTCTGCCCGCCGATGCTCGGCGAGTTCACGCCGGCCTCGCAGCGCGGTGCAGTGCTCGCGATCTACGGCGCGCTCTACACGCTTTCAGGCATCATCGCGCCGAGCGTGATGGGCACCGTGATCCAGCGCGCCAGCAGCATGCTCGACGGCTACCTGACGGGCTTCACCATCAACGCGGTGGTCATGATCGGCTCCGGCGTCATTGGCCTGCTGCTGTTGTGGCCGAACACGGAGAAAGCCAGGCTGACACGTGGTGCGGCGGCGCAGGGCACGGCGCTGAAGGGCGCAGTGTCGCCGACGTAAGTCGCGGCTCTCTCTTACCCTCCCCTGGAGGGGGAGGCTCGCTGCGCATGTAGCGAAGCGGAATGCGTAGCGGGGTGGGGTGACGGTGTTTCCCATCCGGCAGTGCCCGAGAGGAGAGATCACCCCACCCCGCTCGCGCTGCGCGCGATCGACCACGGGCGAGCTTCGCTCGTCCCGGACCCCTCCAGGGGAGGGTAAGCGGCTGCCTCGTTAGCCTTCGCAGGAACGACAGTTGAATTTGTGTCGATGCCGACGGCTCAATTTGCTTTCGCCGGCCGGCGCTCCGTGAACGGCGACAGCACCACCGTCGCCACCATGAAGATCACGGACGCGCCGAACACCCAGTGCGGCGCGCTTTGATCCATGATCCAGCCGAACAGCAGCGGTGAGACGATGCCACCGAGGTTGAAGCCGGTAGAGGCGATGCCGAAAGCGCGCCCCGCGGCACCCGGAGGCGCGGCATTGCGCACCAGCATGTCGCGCGAAGGCGCGATCACGCCGGAGAGGAAACCTGCGGTCGCCATCGTCGCCGTCAAGGCCCAGCCCGGCAGCGTCACCAGCGCGATCAGCAGCACGATGGCCGCATTCGCGGCGAAGCAGGCCGCCGCGACATAGCCGTGGCGCTCGGTGCGGTTGGCGAGGAAGCCGCCGGCGAGTACGCCCGCGGCGCTTGCGGCGAGAAACGCCGTCAGCGCGACATTGGCGATCGAATAGGACGTGCCGTAGCCGCTCATCAGCGCCACCACGCCGAAATTGTTGATGCCGGCCACCGACAGGCTGAGCAGCATGAACAGCGCAGTCAGCGTGATCAGCGCCGGCGTGATGATGGCCTGCTTTGGCGCGCTCTCGCTGCCGGGCTTCTTCTTGTGCGCACCGGCATCGGGTATGTTCATGAT
Organism: Bradyrhizobium sp. NBAIM03; assembly: GCF_020194055.1. Taxonomy (NCBI): domain Bacteria; kingdom Pseudomonadati; phylum Pseudomonadota; class Alphaproteobacteria; order Hyphomicrobiales; family Nitrobacteraceae; genus Bradyrhizobium; species Bradyrhizobium sp. NBAIM03. The sequence goes on from NZ_JADYVS010000019.1 coordinate 52,189, forward strand.
GATCAGCAGCAGCGCCACCGCAATGCCGATCGCGCCCGAGGCGATCAGCGCGCCGGTGCCGCCGGACAGCGTTACGAGCGCGGCCACGATCGCCGGTGCGACGGCGCCGCCGAGAAAGCCGGCAAAGGTATGGATCGAGAAGGCGCGGCCCATCCGCCCCTCGTCCATGTGCTCCGCAAGAATCGCGTAATCGGCGGGATGATAGACGCTGTTGGCAAGTCCCAGCAGCACTGCGCAGGCGATCAGCGAGGCGTAGCTGAGATGCAGACCGAGCAGGATCAGCGCGGCGCCGCCGAGCGCGAGCCCGGCCAAGAGAATGCGCCGCGGGCCAAAATGGTCGACGAGGTAGCCGGTCGGCGCCTGGGTTAACCCCGATACCACCGCGAACACGGTGAGGGCGAAGCCGAGCTCGACATAGCCGACGCCGAGCTTCTCCTTCAGGAACGGAAACAGCATCGGCAGGACCAGCAGATGGAAATGGCTGACCCAATGCGCGATCGAGATCCCCGTCAGCGTGCGCAGCGCACTGTCCGTCTTGCCTTGTTGCGGTGCGGCGAGAACGTCGACCATTGCAGTTCCGTTTCACTCCCGATGGACCGGCAAACTATCGGGGCTGGCGGTTATTTGTCCATGAACGCAGGCGCATGGCAGGTAGTGCGGGTAGGGCTCCATCCCGCTAGCGCGCGATCAAAATCAACGTCCCCCTCAGAACGGCTCGTCGTCCGGGCCATAGCGGTCGCGCTTCGGCGTTGCGATGTCGCCGTCTTCGTAATCGTCGTCATCGGTCTGGGGCCGGCGCGGGGCTCTCTTCGCCTTGTCGTCCGCGGGCTTGTTCTCGGTGGTCTTGGGCGGCTCGCTCGGCTTGCCGGTCTTGGCCATGGCTGGTCCCGGATGGTGATGCTGCATCCGAATGTACCTGCCAAATATGTGCGGTACCTGATTTATCTCAAGGGGCGACGAGGCCGTCAGTGCACCACCGGCCCGCCCGCCTTCTTCCAGGCATCGAGGCCGCCGGCGATATGTGCGGTGTTGAGAAGCCCCGCCTCCTTTGCAGCCGCAACGGCCATCGCCGAGCGTTCGCCGAAAGCGCAGAAGAACACCACGCGGCGGCCGCTAGCGGCCGCGACCTCGCGCAGCATGCCGCCGGGCTTCAGGCTCTCCTCGACGGAAGGGTAGGGCGTGTGCAGCGCGCCTTCGAGCATGCCGTGCTTCATCCGCTCATTGGTCTCGCGCAAGTCGACCAGCAGGATGTCGGGCCGGCCGAGGCTGCGGATCGCCTCGATCGCGCTGAGCGCGCGGCCTTCCTTCTCCAGCTCTTCCTGATGCAGGCCGACATGCATGTTGGCGGGGATCGCCACGTCCATCATCTTCGGATTGGGCAGCTTCAGATTGGCCATCAGCTCGACATATTCGTCGACCGAGCGCACCTGGAGCCGCGGATTGTAGCGTCTTTCCTCGCCGATGGTGGAGACGGTGTCGCCCTTGTAGTCGTGGGCCGGAAACACCATCGTCTCGTCCGGCAGCTTCAAGAGGCGGTTGAAGATCGAATCGTATTGCGCGCGCGCCGAGCCGTTCTGGAAATCGGTGCGGCCGGTGCCGCGGATCAGCAGCGTGTCACCGGTGAAGACGCGGTCGCCCATCAAATAAGAATAGGAATCGTCGGTGTGGCCCGGCGTGTACATCACGTCGAGCGACAGGCCCTCGATCGTCACCTTGTCGCCGTCGGCCACCCGCATGGCGACGACGTCGGCCTTGGTCTGGTCGCCCATCACGGTCATGCAATGGGTGCGATCGCGCAGCTCGCCGAGGCCGGTGACGTGGTCGGCATGCAGATGCGTGTCCACCGCCTTGACCAGCTTGAGGTCGAGCTCGCGCAGCAATTGGCAGTAGCGGTCGACCTTCTCCAGCACTGGGTCGAGAATCAGCGCCTCGCCGCCGGGGCGGCTGGCGAGGACGTAGCTGTAGGTGCCCGAAACGCTGTCGAAGAGCTGTCGGAAGATCATGGCAGGACCCGGCTTGGAACTGACTTCCAAGATTCTACTACAATACGGGTCGGAAAGAGAAGTAATTCACTGCATGAGCAGAAAAATTTAGAAGATTATTATTATGACCGCATGATCGCGGACAAAACACATCATCCCAGTCCTGCAATGCCTGGATTGCCTTCGACGCCTTTCAGCGTCACGCCGGAGCCGAGCCGTTCGGGCATCATCCGGCCCGAGCGCAGATATTTGCCGACCACGTCCCACACCGGCGCGCCCTGCTGGCCGTTGACTGAGGCCCAGCCCGCGACCTTATAGCGGTGGCTGGCGTTGAGCGCCTTGCCGCTGCCGAGCTTCAGCTCCGAGATGCGGCTGCCGATCGCAGCGTCCGGCGTGCAGGTGTAGCTGAGCCCGCCGGCACGGACCATGTCGCCGCCCTGCTGGTAGTAGGGATCGGCGTTGAAGAGGTTGTCGCAGACGTCCTCGAGCAGGTCCTTGATCTGGGCCCCCGTCATCTCCTGCACATAGGTCTCGGGATAGGTGATCGCGGTTTCCGCCAGCAGATCCTCCATGGTCATGGCCTGGCCGGACAGCACGGTGACGCCCCAGCGGAAGCCCGGCGACAGCGCGATTTCGGCATCGAGCTCGGTGCGCAGCGCGGTGCAGATCAGCTCGTCCATGGGGCCGGAGAAATTGCCGCGGCGATAAAGCAGCCGGTCGGGCGTCGCGATCTTTTCCGACCAGTCGGCCACGTGCGGTGCACGGACCCGGCCGATCAGCTCGGCCATCGCCGGATCGGGCTTCAGCAGCTCCGAATAGACCGGCAGCAGACGATATCTGGCATCGCTGACTTTGCCGCTGTCGAGCGCGAGATCGAGCACACCCAGAAATTTCCCGTTGGAGCCGGCATTGGTGACGAGGGTCGTACCACCTGCGTTCTTCACCGGCATGGGCTGCGGCACGGCATCATGGGAGTGGCCGCCGAGAATGACGTCGATGCCGGTGATCCGGCTGGCGAGCTTGAGATCCACGTCCATGCCGTTGTGCGACAGCAGCACGACGGCGTCGACCTTGTCGGTGCCGCGCAAGGCATCGACATGCTTCTGCAACTCCTCCTCGCGGATGCCGAAGCTCCAGTCCGGTGTGAACCTCCTGGGATGCGCGATCGGAGTGTAGGGGAAGGCCTGGCCGACGATCGCGATGCGATGCCCGCCGAGCTCCTTGATGACGGAAGGCTTGAACACGCGCCCAGTGGCCTTGTCGAAGGCCGGCGCGTCGTTGAACGCGGCCTCTTCGGTCAGGAACACGTTCTGCGCCAGGAACTCGCCCTTGAAACGCTCGAGATTGTCGCGCAGCGCCTGCTCGCCATAGGTGAATTCCCAATGGCCCGTCATCGCCTCGATGCCGAGCAGATTGGCGACCTCGACCATGTCGCGGCCCTGCATCAGGTTGGCCAGCCCCGTGCCCTGCCAGAGATCGCCGCCGTCGACGAGCAGCGAACGCCGCTCGCCGAAATCGGCGCGCAGGCGATCGACCAGCGTCTTCAGATGGGCAAAGCCCCCGAGCTTGCCGAAGCGGCCTGCGGACTTCTCGAACTCGAAGCAGGTGAAGGCATAGGCATCGGCGCTGTCGGAGCGGATGCCGAAGCGCTCGAGAAAGGCCCGGCCGACCAGATGCGGCGGCCGTCCCGCCATCTCGCCGATGCCGATATTGACGCTGGGCTCGCGGAAATAGACCGGATTGAGCTGCGCATGCGTGTCGGTGATGTGCAGGATGCGCGCATTGCCGAACCGTTCGAGGTCGTAGATGCTGGCGGCGTCAGCGCCGCGGGCGAGCCGCGGCAGGCCAATCGTTGCCGCGGCAAGGCCTGCACCTTTCAGGAAATCGCGGCGGCGGATCGCCATTCAAGAATTCTCCGCGCCTCTCGTGGGGGCTGCGTTCACCGCGGGGCAGTCTAGCGGATTTCCATCGCCTTCCAGGCTTCTTTTTCGGAAACAGCCTGGAAGATCGACGCCCTCGCCAGCGCTTCGGCTTCCCTGGCCGCGGCCACCGCACGGCCGAAATCGCCGCCATCGGCAGCCCTTTTCGCGGCCGCCAGCGCAGATACGGTCACCGTCCACTGGTTGCGCATGCCCGCCGCCTCCTTGGAGGCGGCTTCGGCGGCCGCATAGGCCGCCTTGTAGTCCGCCTCACTCGCCGCGCGCGCGGATGGCGCAAGGCTCAAGGCGAGCAGCATGGCCAAGCCAAGTGACAGCTTCATGGCCGTGCTCCCGGTCCCGAGATCGGCAGGCCGTTGGCGACGTAGGACAGGAAATATTCGACGTCGCGATATTCATCCGACTGCGGCTCCAGCGGAACCGCGCGGGTCTGGCTGTTGCAGGTGACGAAGCGGCGGCTGGTCGTGCCCATGCCGCTCCATTCGGAGCGGTAGATCGGCATCGCGTTGAGGATGCCGAGCGCTGGGGCGAGGGTCTCGGCGCGGATGCGCTCGCCTGGGCTCTGCACGTGGCAGCTCGCGCAGGAGAAATTCATCTGGCCGCGCCGCGTGTAGAAATAGCGCTTGCCGTTCTCGTACGCCGCCAGCGCGCGGGGATCGTCGGGGATCTTGATGTCCATCAGCTTGCCGCGCGAGGTGTAGGCCATGTAGGCGGTGAGCGAGGCCATCTCGTCCTTGACGTAGGAATAGGGCGCCTCGCCATTGGCCTCGCGGCAGCGGTTGAGCGCGAGCTCCAGCGTGATGACCTTGCCTTCGCCGCTGTCGAAGTACGGATAGTTCTGGCGGATGCCGATGCCGCCGTTCGGGAAGCAGTCGGCATAGGTCTTGCCGTTCTTGAACGGGGTCGAGAACATCTCCTTGCCGGCCTCGAGCGCGAACTCGTAAGGCGGGAATTCCTCCTTCTCCTGCCACTGCCGCTTCATGTCCTCGTTCATGGAATACGGACCGTTGACGAAATCCTCGTGCTTCACGTTCGGAAATTTCTGGAAGAAGAAGTTCTGGAACGCCTTGGCGTCGGCGACGGGATCGACCTTGTCGGCAGCGATCACGCGCGGCGCGGCAAGCGCGAACGCGACGAGCGCAGCGCTGAGCGAGCCAAGCAGGAGGTGGATGCGGGCCTTCATCACGCGATCTTCGCGGTGGTCGTATCCGAGCCGCCCTTGTTGTCGGTCCAGGAGATCTTGAGCTCGTCGCCCTTCTTGGCGCCCTTGAAGCTGAACTTGACGTAGGGGTCCTTGGAGACCGCTGTGCCCCAATCGGCGACGAACACGTCCTTGCCGTTACATTCGAACTTCAGCCGCTGGATGAAATGCGCCGGGATCAACTCGCCCTTGGAGTCCTTGACGAGGCCGGTGTCCATGGGGTGCTGGATCAGCGTCTGCACCTCGGTGATGTCGCCGGTCGATGTTGCGCGCACGCGAATGCTGGATGCCATGTCGAACTGCCTCGCTTAGCCGCCGCAACCGCCGACGGTGACCTTGACCTCCTTGGTCGCGCTGTAGAGCTTGCCGTCGGCCTCCACGATCGCGGTCAATTTGGTGGTCCTGGCCATCTTGAGCCGGTTGGCGACGGCAGGGATCGTGCCATCGGGAATCCTGTAGCTGGCCGCCAGCGCGCTCGGGTTCTCCGCCACGAAGAACGAGATCGAGGTGACCTTGTCCAGCGTCGTCGTCACCGAGATCGGCACGACGCCGCCGTTCTCGGCGATCTCCGGCGCATCCAGCTTGACCTTGTCCGACGGCTCGGCGGCCTTGCCGTAGAGCGCCTTGATCGCATCCGCCTCGCTCTTCTGCCTGAAGGCCTCTTCCGGATATTTGTCGTTCGCCGCGGCGCGCGCGGGCGCGAACGGCAGATTGCCGAGGCCGAGCAGCGCCACGGAGGCAGCGCCCTGAAGGATCAGGCGCCGCGTCGGATGAGGCCTCCAATGAGGCTTGGGGGTCGTGGTCATCTCAAGTCTCCTAGGGGCCGCCGGCGGTTACAGGGTCTGCAGGAAATCAACAATCGCGTTGATCTCCTGCTCGGTCAAAATCCGGTTCCGGCCGAACGGCGGCATCATGGTTTGCGGATTGCGCTTGGTCTCGTCGAAGATGATCGCGGTGAGCTCGTTGCGATCGGGGTATTTGGCCTTGATGTCCTTCAGCTCCGGTCCGATCGTCCCCGGCAGGTCGCCGCCTTTGATGACGTGGCAGGTGAGGCAATTGCCCTTGCCGCGGTCGAAGGCGAGCTTCTGGCCCTCCGTCACGGTGGATTGCGCCCCCGCCGGGGCCATTGCCGCGCCGGCGAGGAGGGCCAGCGCAGCAAGCAGAGCGGGCTTGCGAGGAAAGGCGGTCAAGGCATCGTCCCGGCGTTATCTCGATGATCTCGTTTGCGGAATTGTTCAAAAGCACAAAGGCCATCGCCTGACAATCAAGACTATGCACGCGGTGAAATGGAGTTAATATCCTGCGCATTGCAACTGACGAGATAGTTCGTTCATTCGGATGGGCGTGAACTAGCAGATTATTCTCGGACGTTTGGCCGCCTTTTCTGGTTCGCATTTTTTGGGGACGTCACTTGGCTGAATATGTGGTCGAATTTGGCAGGGATGGCGGACGGGTCGAGCCGGATGGCCGGCTCGATGCGCCTGCCTTCCATCGCAATCACGAACCGATCTGGGCAGCGCTGGAAAAGCATCTCGCGGATGCGACCGGCAACGTCGTGGAACTCGGCAGTGGAACCGGGCAGCACGTGGTGCATTTCGCCCGCCACACGCCGGGCCTGATCTGGTGGCCGAGCGATCTCAACCAGCGCCACCTCAAGAGCATCGAAGCCTGGCGCGTGCATGCCGGCCTGCCGAACATCCGTTCACCCCTGCGCATCGACCTCACCGATCCCGACTGGTGCCCGGAAATGAAAAGCGGGCAGGGGCCGACCAGCCTCGCGGCCGTGTTCTGCGCCAATGTCATTCACATCGCGCCCTGGGCCGTGGCCGAAGGCCTGTTCGCCGGCGCGGGCCGTTATCTGCGCCGCGACGGCAAGCTGTTCCTCTACGGCCCCTTCAAGCGCGACGGCAAGCATACCGCGCTCAGCAATGCGGTGTTCGACACCTCCTTGCGCGAGGGCAATCCCGAATGGGGCGTGCGCGACGTCGTCGACGTCGAGAAGCTGGCGAAGGCGGCAGGCCTCGGCCTCATCGACACGATCGAGATGCCCGCGAACAATCTGACGCTGGTGTTTGCAAGAGGCTAGGAGGTCATCATGCCCGGGCTTGTCCCGGGCATCCACGTTCTTCGGGCGGTAAGGCAAGGCGTGGATGGCGGGGCCAAGCCCGGCCATGACGATGTGGAGACGTCAGCGCACCCAACTCTAGCCTTCATCCCGCCACCCGATCTTCTCCTTCAAGAACCGATAGCCCAGCACCTCGAAACCGGCGCGCTCCTTGTTGTCCCTGCCGTAGCCGTGGCCGCCTGCGGGCGGCTCGTAGAACCAGGCCTCATAGCCCATGGCCTGCAGCTTTGCCGCCATCTTGCGGGCATGGCCGGGATGGACGCGGTCGTCGCGCCGCGTCGTTGCAATCAGGATCGGCAGATAGGACCGGCCGGCTTTCACATTGTGATAGGCCGAGTATGTCTGCAGCCATTCCCATTCCTCCGGCTTGTCGGGATCGCCATATTCCGCGATCCAGCTCGCGCCGGCGAGCAGCTTGGTGTAGCGGCGCATGTCGATCAGCGGGATGGTACAGAACAATGCGCCGAAACGCTCGGGATAGCGCACCAGCATGTTGGTGATGAGGATGCCGCCGTTCGATCCGCCCTGCGCGGCGATGCGTTTTGCGCTCGTCACACCGCGGCGGACGAGATCGGCCGCGACCGCGGCGAAATCGTCGTGTGAAAGCTTCTTGCCGGCAAGCCGTCCGGCATCGTGCCAGCGCGTGCCGAACTCGCCGCCGCCGCGCAGATTCGCCTGCACAATCGTGCCGCCGCGCTCCAGCCACAACTTGCCGAGCGAGGAATTGTAGTACGGCTTCACCGAGTGACCAAAGCCGCCATAGGCGCTCAGATAGACCGGCGCATCGCCGGTCTCGCCGGCAGGGCCCGTCTGCACATAGGGGATACGCTCGCCGTCAACGGAGATCGCCTCGTGCTGCGTCACCACGAGGCCATCGGCGGTGAACGTCTTCGGCGCCTGCTTCAGCACGATCGGGCTTGCGACGCCGCGCTCGATCAGCAGCAGCGCCGGCGGCGTCAGCGGGTCCTGCACATTGGCGAGCAGATCGCCATTGCTCTCCGATGCATGGCGGTCGAGCGGCCAGACATCGACGACGCCGATCTGCGGCAGGCCGCCAAGTGTCTCGCGGCTCCAGCTAGTGGCAGACGGTGTGCAGATCTCGAAGCGAGGTTTGAGCTCGTCGAGAATCGACATCACCAGCTTTCCTTCCGCCCAGAACAACCCTTGCAGCGCGCGCCGCGGTGCGGGCTCGAACAGGACGACAAAATCGCGGCTGCCGGCGAGGAAGGCCGAGAGCGAGATGCCGAGCACGGTGTCGGTGGCATAGGTCCGGCCATCGACCTGCCAGTCCTTGCGTAGCTTCATCGCGAACCAGTCGCCATGCGCCTGCATCCAAATCCCGGTCGGCAGATCGAGCTTCGTCGTCGTGCCGGCCGCATCGCGCAGCCAGATGGCGTGGTTGAAGAAGTCGATCTGGTCGACGATCCAGACCCGGGGCGCCGCTCCGGTGTCGTCGGCCATGCCATAGATCACCATGTGATCGGCGGTGGTCTCGATGACCATCTGTGCCTGATCGACCGGTTGGCCGCGCCGCCACAGGCGGACGGTGCGCGCATAGCCCGAGCTCGTCGCCATGTCCTCGCCATGCGCGCTTGACAGCAGCAGCGTGTCGGCATCGAGCCAGTCGACGCCGCCTTTCGCTTCCGGCAGCGCAAAGCCGTTCGCCACGAAACTTTTCGTGGCGAGGTCGAATTCCCGCAAGGTGACGGCATCGCTGCCGCCGCGCGACAGGCTCAAGATCGCCCGCGAGCTTCCCGGCATCGTGGCGATACCGCTAAGCAACCAGTCCTCGTCTTCGCTTCTCGCGAGCTGGTCGATGTCCAGCATGGTCTCCCATGCCGGATCGGCTTTGCGAAATTCCGCAAGCGAAGTCCGCCGCCACAGGCCGCGCGGGTTGGCGGCGTCTTTCCAGAGATTGTGCAGGTCGTTGCCGCGCCGGCTGACATAGGGAATGTTGTCAGGTCGGTCATAGATCGCCGCGAGGATGTCGCGATCGTGCTCGAAGGCCTTGCCGCCGAACGCGGCGAGCGTCAGGCTGTTCTGCCGCTCGACAAAATCGAGCGCCTGCCGGCCCTCGATCTCCTCCAGCCACAGCCAGGGATCGTCGTCGGGCGCTTGAAGCGTGGGCCTGTCGTCGACGGACATGAAGGTAACTCCCGGAAGATCGCGGCGGATAGGATTTGATCGAGCGCAAGCCGTCAAGGGTGCGCAGCGTTATCATTCCAGCGATTGCGTCAGGGGCATGGCCCGCGCCCGTTTGCGCCGGTTGCCGGCCCTCTCTCACCCCTCCATAGTGCCGCGAATCAACAGAGCCCTTTGGGCGGAAATGCCGATGCTGGACGTGACTGCAGCCCATGAGATCGCCGACGATGCCCGCGTGCGTGCCAACGTCGTGCGCCTTGCCGCCGCGCAGGCGTTGACCGGCGCGAATTCGGCGGTGATCTTCGCCACCGGCGCGATCGTCGGCGCCACGCTCGCGCCCGACATGTCGTTCGCGACCGTGCCGATCTCGATGTATGTGGTCGGGCTCGCCGCCGGGACGCTGCCGACCGGCGCGATCTCGCGCCGCTTCGGCCGCCGCGCCGCCTTCGTCATCGGCACGGGTCTCGGCACGCTCACCGGCCTGCTCGGCTCGCTCGCAATTCTGCGCGGCTCGTTCGCGCTGTTCTGCTTTGCTACCTTCCTCGGCGGTCTCTACGGCGCGGTGGCGCAATCCTATCGCTTCGCCGCCGCGGATGGCGCCAGTGCGGCCTACCGGCCGAAGGCCGTGTCCTGGGTGATGGCGGGCGGCGTGTTCGCCGGCGTGCTCGGTCCGCAGCTCGTGCAATGGACCATGGATGTCTGGCAGCCTTATCTGTTCGCCTTCAGCTTCCTGGTGCAGGCCGCCGTCGCGCTGATCGCGATGGGCATCGTCGCCGGCGTCGATATGCCGAAGCCCGCGCCGGCCGATCTGCACGGCGGCCGGCCGCTGCTCACGATCGTGTCCCAGCCGCGCTTCATCGCGGCAGCGCTGTGCGGCGTCATCTCCTATCCCATGATGAACCTGGTCATGACCTCGGCGCCGCTTGCGATGAAGCTGTGCGGCCTGTCCGTGTCCGATTCCAATTTCGGCCTGCAATGGCACATCGTTGCGATGTACGGGCCGAGCTTCTTCACGGGCACGCTGATCGCGCGCTTCGGCGCTCCGAAGATCGTCGCCGCCGGCCTGCTGCTGGAAGCGGGCGCCGCCATCATCGGTCTCTCCGGCCTTACGGCGATGCATTTCTGGGCGACGCTGATCGTGCTCGGCGTAGGCTGGAATTTCTCCTTCATCGGCGCCTCCGCGCTGGTGCTGGAGACGCATCGCCCGCAGGAGCGCAACAAGGTGCAGGCCTTCAACGATTTCCTGGTGTTCGGCATGATGGCGATCGGCTCGTTCTCATCGGGCCAGCTGCTCGCCAATTACGGCTGGTCCGCGGTGAACCTCGTGGTGTTCCCGCCGGTGGTGCTGGGCCTTGCGGTGCTCTCGCTGGTCTCCTGGGCGAAGCGCCGCAAGGCGCGGCTGGAGGCGGCCATGGGCGAATTCCCCGACGCCGTGTGAGTGGCGGGAGGTTGTCAGCAGCGTTGACACTTCGATCCAGGTCGAAGTGATTTTCTGAGGAAGGTTATTTAGATGTCGTCATGGCCGGGCTTGTCCCGGCCATCCACGTCTTTGCGAGGTCGGAAGAAGAACGTGGATGCCCGGAACAAGTCCGGGCATGACGGAGCAAAACAAACGGCAGATGAAATGCTCGACAATCCTCAGACCCCAGCGGCCCACGAATCCTCGCTCCGCTATGAAGGCTGGCGCATCGTCGCGGTCTGCTTCCTGCTCGCCACCTTCGGCTGGGGGCTCGGCTTCTACGGCCAGAGCGTCTATGTCGCCGAGCTGCAGCGCGCACGGGGCTGGCCGGCCTCGCTGATCTCCTCCGGCACCACGTTCTTCTATTTGTTCGGCGCGCTGCTGGTCGTCTTCGTCGGCGAGGCCGTGCGGAAATACGGTCCACGGCTCAGCCTGATCGCCGGGACGCTGGCGATGGCGTCCGCCGCGGTCGCGATCGGCGCGGTGCGCGAGCCCTGGCAGCTCTATCTCGCCAATGCCGTGCTCGCCTTCGGCTGGGCCGGCACCAGTCTCGGCATGATCACCAACACGATCAGCCTGTGGTTCGACCAGAAGCGCGGCATGGCGATCAGTCTCGCGCTCAACGGCGCCAGCTTCGGCGGCATCGCCGGCGTGCCGCTGCTGGTAGCATTGATCGGCCATATCGGCTTCGCCGGTGCGATGTACGCCGCCGCCGGCGCCATGCTGATCCTGCTCGTGCCGGTCATCCTCCTTCTCGTCGGCCGCCCGCCCGATCGCCACGGGTGGCAGGCGGCGGCGAAGGCGAAGCCGCAATCATCGACTGAGATCCGCGCCTGGGCGCTGCGGGACGCCGGCTTCCTCACGGTGACGATCGCCTTCGCCCTGGTGCTGTTCGCCCAGGTCGGCTTCATCGTGCATCTGATCTCGTTCCTCGATCCCGTGATCGGACGCGAGCGCGCCGCCGTGGCCGTCGCGGTGCTCACCGCGATGGCGGTGGTCGGCCGCGTGCTGTTCTCGCTGGTGATCGACCGCATCAATCAGCGCCTCGCGTCCGCGCTGTCGTTCCTCAGCCAGGCCGCCGCGCTTCTCGTCGTCGTCAACCTGCACAACGATTACGTGCTGATCGCGGCCTGCGCCGTGTTCGGCTTTTCGGTCGGCAACCTCATCACGCTGCCCTCGCTCATCGTGCAGCAGGAGTTCGACTCCGCCGCCTTCGGCGTGCTGATCAGCCTCAACACGGCGATCAACCAGGTGACCTACGCGTTCGGTCCCGGCGTGGTCGGTTTCCTGCGCGATCTCTCCGGCGGCTATACGCTGCCCTTCTATCTCTGCATCGTGCTGGAGGTGATGGCGGCGGCGCTGATCATGGTGCGGGGGAGGCCGCGTCTCTCTGGGATGACATCCGCTTAGCGCGGCGTCGGAGCATGGTCCGGAAAAGTGTGTAGCGGTTTTCCGAAAAGATCATGCTCAAAAGAATAACCTAAAGCGCGATGACGATCCCAATCGCATCGCGCTTTAGTCCGCCACGATCTTGACGCGGTCGCGCACCTTCACCTGCGCGGTGCGATCGAGGCCGTTCAGTACGCGGAAGCGCTCGGCGGGATGGTCGACGCCGGCCATGCGGTGGGAGAGCGACTCCACGGTATCGCCGGGCTGCACAGTGATGACCTTGATGCGCAGCGGGCGCGCGGCCTGGATTTCCTCCAGAGTCAGCCGGCGGAACGAGTTGACGGTCTCGCGCGCATTCCGCTCGCTCTCGGTCGATTTCTGCCGTGCCGCGAAGATGAAGCGATAGACGTCGCTGCCGAAGCGCAGCGCATAGACCTTGAACTGCCACTGGTCGCCCTTGGCGGTGGCGGACGCCGCTGGAAAACCGTTGACGGTGAGATCCTCGGTCGAAGCCTTCTCGACGCCTTCCATCCAGCCGGAATTGAGGTAGTCGCCGAGCGACTGTTCGGCCGGCACGCGCACGACGTCGAAGCGCATCGCCTGCGCGCCGCCCTCGCGGACGCCGATCACGGCCTGCGCGGTGTTGTCGAGCGTGAAATTGTCCGGCGCCTGGAAGGTGAAGCCGAGCTTCGGATGCAGGAAGCGCCGGCCGCGGACAAAACCTTCGCTCGGGTCTTCGCCATAGACGAGATTGTCGATCGCGGCGAGATAGCTTTCGCGATCGCGCTCGGCGCCTTCAGGCGCGGTGTATTGGCGGGCAATGTTCTGCGCGTTCTGGACGCGTTCCGGAGTTGCCGGATGCGACGAGGTGAAATCCTGCGCGCGCGGATCGAGCGAGCTCTTGCCGGCCTTCAGCTCGGCATTTCGCTCCATCGCGGACAGGAAGCGCGCCGCGCCGTACGGGTCGAAATGCGCCTTGGCGGAGATGCCGACGCCGATGCCGTCGGCCTCGAACTCCTGCTTGCGCGAGAAGCTCGCCATGGTGAGCTTGGTCTTGGCCAGCGCCAGCGCGGTGAGGTCGGGATCGTTGCTCATGTCGGTGACAACGCGGGTGACGATCGCGGCCTGGCGGGCCTGGTCCTCGCGCATCGCCGCGTGCTTGGACAGCACATGCGCCATCTCGTGGCTGAGCACGGAGGACAATTCGGAGGTGTCGCTGGCGAGCGCGAGCAGGCCGCGCGTGACATAGAGCTGGCCGTTGGGCAGCGCGAAGGCGTTCACCGCCCCGGAATTGAGGATGGTGACCTTGTAGCCCTGGTCGGGCCGCTCGGAGGCCGCGACCAGCCGGTCGACGGTCTTGCTGACGAGCGCCTCGAGCTTGGGATCGTCATAGGTCCCGCCATAGCTCGCCAGGATGCGCTCGTGCTCCTTCTCGGTGGCCGGGGTTTGGGCGACGGCGGGCTTCGGCTTCGGCATCGCGACGGCTGCCGGGGTCGCCGCAGTCTGGAACCGGCCCATATCGCCGCAGCCAGCGAGAAGTCCGCCCAGCGCAAGGCAAAGCGCGGCCGGCGCAGCCCGCAGGCGGCGGCAATCGCCCAGTCCGTGCCGTTCTAGCACCCCATTCACGTCGTTTAACCCGTGCCCGGCCTGTCTTAAGGCCTTACCCCTGTCGGCTCGTTTGCGCCCAGCAACTCGATCTGCCCCACGAGGCGTACATCGATGCGTGGCCCCGTATTCCCCTCAACCCAGCCCCGAACGCGAATACGCCGATTCTCCAGGGACTTAAGGGCCATACCAGCGCTTTCGAACGCCGCTAGCGTGCGCTTTGAAATAGTCACGGCAAAGCCGCGTGTCCAGTTTCGTCCGAAGTTGAGGTAGGTCGTTGCCCCAGCTTGCCGGACCGACAGGACTTTGCCTTCGACCACCGTAAAGCGCCCGATCTCCGCCAAAATATCGTCCGGACTTTCGGCGTTTTTTATGGCCGACGGGTCAGCCCAGCTGCCCATTTTTTGGCGCCGCGCCGCAGCTTCGGACGCCATCAGGGCGGCCGCGCAGTCCTTGTCCAGGATCTCGGCGGAGGCGATGGCATCGCCCCGAGCGAGCAGCATGGCCTGCACCGAGATGTCGCCTTCGCCGATGAAGACAAGCGCACTCTGGCGGCCGTAGCGATCAGGCGTGTCGTCAGCGCTCCGCAGCATCACGTCGTGGCCGGCGAGCAGCGAGGTCAGCGCCTGCTTCGTGGTCGCGGTCGGCGCGATGCCGCTGAGGCGGATCTCGCGCCCGTCATCGAGCCGCACGCTGCGCGCATCGACGATGGCAGCGACGCGGCCTTCGCCTTGGGACTCGAACTGGCAGGGGCCCGCGAATGCCGAGCTACTTGCGACGAGAAGACATGCGACGATGAAGCGAAGCCGTTGCGTCACGTGATCCGGAGAGGTTGCATTGCGGCCGGACTTTAACTCATGCGTGGTGAGACGCGAAGGGGCTTTCTCACACCCTTCATTGCGAGGAGCTCTTCGCGACGAAGCAATCCAGACTGTTTCCGCGGACGCATTTCTGTATTGCTTCGCGGAGCCTGTCATCGGGCCGCGCTTCGCGCGGACCCGTTGGCTCGCAATGACAATGCGGGGACAGCTTCCGTCCTCGCGGCATTCCGCTTTGCGGAAAGCGCGCATTGATCATTCATCTGCATCGCACCTGCGCTTGCTGCGCTCTTGCGCATGCGGCATGATTGCGGCAACAGCGAATAGCCAAGAGCAATAACCCAAGAGCAATAACCAAGCCGCCATCAGAGCACGGCGCGATAAGGGAGGTCGTTTTCGATGAAGACTATTTTGTCCGGCATTTTTGCCGCCGCGTTTGCCCTCAATGCGAGCGCCGCACAGGCTCAGGACAAGCCGCCGCTGAAGATCGGCGGCATCCTCGACATGTCGAGCCTTTATGCAGATATCACCGGCTCCGGCAGCGAGACTGCGGCGAAGATGGCGGTCGAGGATTTCGGCGGCGAGGTGCTGGGACGCAAGATCCAGGTGCTGGCGGCCGACCATCTCAACAAGGCCGATCTCTCCGCCAACATTGCCCGCGACATGCTCGACAATCAGGGCGTCGAGATGATCTACGACGTCGCGGCCTCCGCGACCGCGCTTGCCGCCGGCGAGATCGCGAAAGCGCGCAACAAGATCATCATGTTCAACGGGCCGGGCTCGATCCGTCTCAGCAACGAGGCCTGCGGCCCCTACACCATCCACTACGTGTTCGACACCTACGGCCAGGCCAACGTGACCGGTCTTGCGGCGGTGAAGTCGGGTCTCGACAGCTGGTTCTTCCTCACTGCCGACTACGCCTTCGGCCAGGATCTGGAGAAGGACACCAGCGCGGTCGTGACCAAGACCGGCGGCAAGGTGCTCGGCGCCGTCCGCCACCCGCTCAACACGTCGGATTTCTCGTCCTTCCTGCTCCAGGCTCAGGCCACCAAGGCCAAGGTGATCGGGCTCGCGAATGCCGGCGGCGACACCATCAACGCCATCAAGCAGGCGGCGGAGTTCGGCATCACCAAGGGCGGCCAGAAGGTCTCGCCGCTGCTCGCCTTCGTCACCGATATCGACTCGATCGGGCTCGAGACCGCGCAGGGCCTGCTGCTCGCGGAAGCGTTCTACTGGGATCTCAACGACGACACGCGGGCATTCTCGAAGCGCTTCATGGAGCGCACCAAGCGCGTGCCGACCTCGGCACAAGCCGGCGTCTATTCCTCCGTCACCCATTATCTGAAAGCTGTGAAGGCAGCCGGCACGACCGACGCGGCGGCGGTGATCAAGGTTATGAAGGAGACGCCGATCAACGACTTCTTCGCCAAGAACGGCAAGATCCGCGAGGACGGCCGCATGATCCACGACATGTACCTGTTCGAGGTGAAGAAGCCGTCGGAGTCCAAGGGGCGCTGGGACGATTACAAGCTGCTCGCCACCGTCCCCGGCAACGAGGCGTTCCAGTCATTGGAGCTGTCGCGCTGCCCGCTGGTGAAGAAGTGACGGCGTGACGTAAGGCACGCCGTCATCCCGGGGCGCGCCAAACAATAGGTCGTCATCCCGGGGCTCGCGAAAGCGAGAGCCCGGGATCCATTGGGCGGCATTGACGGTTGAGAGATGGATTCCGGGTTCGCGACTTCGTCGCGCCCCGGAATGACAAAGTGAGAGAGTGGCACCACAGAATGAGGCCAACATCCATGAACGACATGGTCTTGCAAAAGCTCGAAGGCGGGCTGCTCACCATCACGATGAACCGGCCGGAGCGGAAGAACGCGCTCAATCCCGAGATGGTCGCCGGGCTGGTCGAGGCGGCACGGCGCGCGGCTGATGATCCCGAGGTGCGGGCGGTGCTGTTCAAGGGCGCCGGCGGCTCGTTCTGCGTCGGCGGCGACGTCAAGTCGATGGCGCAGGGGCGCGCGCCGCTGCCGTTCGAGCAGAAGCTCGCAAATCTGCGCCGCGGCATGGAGGTCTCGCGCATCCTGCATCAGATGCCAAAGCCCGTGGTGGCCCAGCTCGATGGCGCGGCGGCTGGCGCCGGCCTGTCCATGGCGCTGTCCTGCGACCTGCGCATCGCCTCCGAATCCTGCAAGATCACCACCGCCTTCGCCAAGGTCGGGTTCTCCGGTGATTACGGCGGCACCTATTTCCTGACCCAGCTGCTCGGCAGTGCGCGGGCGCGCGAGCTCTATCTGATGTCGCCGGTGCTCACCGCGAAGGAGGCACATGCGATCGGCATGGTGACGAAGGTCGTGCCCGACGCCGAGATCGACGCGGCCGCGCACGAGCTCGCGCTGTCGCTGGCGCAAGGGCCGTCGATCGCGCTCGGCTTCATCAAGCGCAACATCAACAACGCCGAGCACCTGGCGCTGGAGGATTGCTTCGACGGCGAGGCGATCCATCACACCCGTTGCGGCGACACCGAGGATCACAAGGAGGCGGCCAAGGCCTTCGTCGAGAAGCGCAAGCCGACCTTTAGGGGCGCATGACCATGGCGCCCTATATCCGGCTGCGTCAGATCTGCCTGGTCGCGCCGCAGCTCGAGCCCGTCATCACGGATATCGGTCGGATCATGGGCCTCGCCGTCTGCTATCGCGACGGCAATGTCGCCAAATACGGCCTCGAGAACGCGCTGCTCCCGGTCGACACGATCCTGCTGGAGGTGGTCGCGCCGTTCAAGGACGGCACCACGGCCGGTCGCTTCATCGAGAAGACCGGCGGCCGCGGCGGTTACATGGCGATCTTCTGCTGCGACGACCCGGACGAGCGCGGCCGCAACGCCAATGCGCTCGGCGTGCGCACCGCCAATGTCATCGACCACGCGCCGTATCACGGCGTCCAGCTCCACCCCCGCGACTGCCGCGCCGCCTTCATCGAGTTCAATCACACCGAAGGCAGCGACGACATCCTCGGGCCGTATCCTCCGGCGGGACCGGACTGGCAGAAATTCATTCGCAAGGATGTGACCGAGGCGCTGACGGCGGTGGAGATGCAGAGCCCGGATCCGCAAGGGCTGGCCGAGCACTGGGGCAGGATCATCGGAATTGCGCCTGAAGGCGCCGAACTGAAGCTACCCAACGCGACCTTCCGCTTCGTCAAGGGCGCCAGCGAGATCATGAGTGCGCTGGAGTTTCGGGTGACTGACGTGGCGCAGGTGCTGCATACCGCCAAGGCAAAAGGGCTCGCGGTTGAGGGCAACGAGTTTCTGCTGGGCGGAGTGACGTTCCGCGTGAGTTGAGCGGGCAAACCCTCTCCCCCTGTGGGAGAGGGTGGCTCGCCGCGAGCGGCGAGACGGGTGAGGGGTCTCTCTCCGCGAGCGAATCACTTGCGTTTGAATGCGCTGAAGCAGCCCCTCATCCGGCGCTTCGCGCCACCTTCTCCCACAAGGGGAGAAGGAAGAAAGAAGCGATCGCTTTGTAATAAACTACCTTCCCTTGAAATTCGCCACCCGCCGCTCTTCCGTGGCCTTCACGCCTTCCTTGAAATCGTCCGTCGCGCGCAGCCGCGTCTGCTCGGCGAGTTCGTGATTGGTCGCGGCCATCACGCGGTCGGCGAGGCCATTGCGCATCGTGGCGCGGGTGGAGAGCAGGCCGAGCGGGGAGCATTCGGCGATCTCGCCGGCGAGCTTCATCGCGGCCGCCTTCACCTGGTCCTGCGGCACCAGCTCGTTGGCGAGGCCCCATTTGTAGGCTTCCTCGCCCGTGACGCGGCGGCTGGTATAGAACATCAGCTCGGCGTTGTTCTTGCCGATCAGCTCCGGCAGCGTCACGGTCAGGCCGAAGCCGGGGTGGAAGCCGAGCTTGGTGAAGTTTGCGGAGAAGCGCGCTTCGGGACAGGTGACGCGGAAATCGGCCGACACGGCAAGCCCGAGTCCGCCACCGATGGCCGCGCCCTGCACGGCGGCAACGATCGGCTTCTTGGCGCGGAAGATGCGCACGGCCTGGATGTAGAGATGGTTGATCGGGCCGAGACTGTCGGCCGGATCGCCCTTTTTCTCGGCCTCGCGCGCCTCCTGGGCCTGCCGCGCCGGATCGCCGAAATTGGCGCCGGCGCAGAACGCCTTGCCCTGCGCGGAGAGCACGGAGGCACGGATCTCGATGTCGCGGTCGAACTCGTCGAGCGCGTCCGCGATCTGGTTGATCAGCGAGATATCGAAGAAGTTGAGCGGCGGACGGCGGATCTCGATGGTGCCGACATGCCCGACCTTCTCGACGCCGATATCTTGATAGGTGCTCATGATGATCCTCGATTGACTTAACGCAGACCCAATCCGCGGGCGATGATACCGCGCAGCACCTCGGTGGTGCCGCCCTGGATGGTGAGTTTCGGCGCGGTCTTGATCGCGAAGTCGAGCTGCCGCTCCAAGGTCTCGCGGTTGCTCGCGGTCTCCTCGACGAAGGCGGCGAGATCGCGCACGCGATGCGGCAGCTGCTGCTCCCAGACCGTGCCGATGTCCTTGACAATGGACGCTTCGACCACCGGCTCCTTGCCGGCTTCGAGCATGCCGGCCACCGAGACCGACATCCGCCGCATGGTGTGGAGCTGCGCGACCAGGCGGCCGATGCCCTCGGCGCTGCGCGTATCGGGATTGGGACCGACAGCGCGGACCAGCTCGGTGAGGACGTAATACGTCTCGAGGAAACGCTCAGGGCCCGAGCGTTCATAGGCGAGCTCGCTCGTCGCCTGTTTCCAGGCGCCGTCGACCTCGCCGAGCACATGGTCATCGGGAATGAAGTGATCGGTGAAGACCACCTCGTTGAACTCGTATTGCCCAGTGATCTGGCCGATCGGATTCACCTTGATGCCCGGCTGCTTCATCTTGACCAGGAACTGGGTCAGGCCGTGGCGGCGGTTCTCCTTGGTCGGCGGCGAGGTCCGGAAGATCGCGATCATGTAGTCGGCGATATGCGCCGACGAGGTCCAGATCTTGGTGCCGTTAATGAGATAGCCGCCGTCGGTCTTGGTCGCGCGCGTCTTCGCCGCGAACAAATCGGAGCCCGAGTTCGGCTCGCTCATGCCGATGGCAAAGCAGATCTCGCCGCGGCAGATCCTCGGCAGGATCTCCATCTTGATGTGCTCGGGCGCGTATTTCAAAAGCACCGGCCCGCTCTGGCGGTCGGCGACGAAGAAGCGCCGCGTCGGCGCATTGGCGACGCGCATCTCCTCGGTCACCACGTAACGCTCGAGGAAGGAGCGTTCCTGGCCGCCATACTTTTTCGGCCAGGTCATGCCGAGCCAGCCCTTGGCGCCGACCCGGCGGGAAAATTCCGGCGCGTCGGTGTCCTCGCGATTGGGCTTGTGCGGATCGAAAGTGCCGGCGGCGATCTCCTCGGCGAGAAAGGCGCGGACTTCCTTGCGCAATTGCTCGCATTTCTCCGGCAGGCGGATCGGATCGAAACGGAGGGCAGCAGTCATTGTGTCTCTCTCCCGGATCAGCGCGATGCCACGAGCGGCCACAATTCGTCGGCGCCGCGGTTTGCGACGAGCTTGCCGAGCTCGACGGCCCAGTAGCTTTCCGAGCCGAAATCGTCGCGCCAGGCCAGCGCGCGCAGCGAATAGCGGTGCAGGATGTGCTCCATGGTGAAGCCGATCGCGCCATGGACCTGATGCGCGATGCCGCCGCCCTTCTCGGCAGCTTCCGCGCAGCGGATCTTTGCGGAGGCGGCTTCGAGATAGATCTCGTCGTTGAACGATCTTGCATTGGCGATGGCGTCGGCGGCGGACGTCGCCGCCGCGAGCGCCGCGGCGGATTCGCCGGCAAGGCGGGCGAGATTGTGCTGCACGGCCTGGAATTTCGAGATCTTCTTCTCGAAGGCGACACGCTCGTTGGAATAGCGCACGGAGATGTCGAGCATGGATTCCAGCGCGCCGGCGATCTGGAGGCTGCGCGCGACGCCGCCCATCAGCATCAGATGGGTCTGCTCAAAGCCGTTCGGCGCGGGCTTGATGGCGACGGGCTGGACCTTGTCAAGCGTGACGGTATCGCTGTGGTCGTAGCCGACATTGAGCCCGGCCTCGATCCGCGCCTTGGCCGCGTCGATCAGCGCAATGGAAGCACCGTCCTTGCCGTGTGCCAGCACCGCAAAATGCTTCGCTGCTTTTGCAAAGGGCACGCCGCGCGCGCGACCGGAGAGCGCACCGTCGGCATCGAGGGTGATACGGTCCTTCGGGGACGCCGGCACGATCGTCATCTCGCCTTCGGGGGAAGCGATCTTGGCCTGTGCCAGCAGCCATCCCGCCAGCATGGTCTCGGCCAGCGGCACCGCGACTGCGAAACGGCCGGCGGCGTTCAGCAGCGCAAAGCCGTCGGCGAGGCTCGCGCCCGAGCCGCCGAGATCGTCCGGCACCCAGGACAGCGGCAGGCCGGCTTCGCTCAGCGCCTGCCACAGCGGCGCCTGCCAGGAATTGTTCTTGTCGTTGTTGATGGTTTGCGGGTCGGCGAGATCGGCGAAGATCTTCTCCGCGGTCTCGACGACGATAATGTCACTCTCCGCCACAGCGTTCCCCGTATCTTGCCATTGGCGCGTCCGGTCAGATCGGCCAGTGCGCAGTCTCTTCTTGCGCCCGATGATCGGAAAAAGCCATGGCCCTGACAAGCGTTGATCGCAGGTCCATCTGCGGCGTGGGCATGGGGCCAGGCTTCAGGAAATGCTAATTCCGCTTAGCGGAGTTTGCTCGATTTGCAGGGCGCGGCAAACTCGCTAAACAGGACGCCACACCAGATACAGGGGAAGGAAATCCGGATGGCAAAAGACGGCTTGTGCGCAATCGTGACGGGGTCCGCATCCGGGCTGGGTGCAGCGACTGCGGAGATTCTCGCCCGCAGCGGGGCGCGGCTCGTCATCAACTATTCGTCGAGCCGGAAGGAAGCCGAGGCGACGGCCGAGACCTGCCGCAAGGCCGGCGCCGCGGAGGTTTTGGTCGCACAGGGCGACGTCTCCAAGGATGAGGATTGTCGCACGATCGTCGCGGCGGCGAGCGGCTGGGGCCGGCTCGACATCCTCGTCAACAATGCCGGCACCACCAAGCATGTGGCTCACGCCGATCTCGACGGTCTGTCGGCGGAAGATTTCCAGCGGGTCTATGGCGTCAACACCATCGGTCCGTTCCAGATGGTGCGCGCGGCGCGCAGCCTGCTCGAAGCCGCCGCCAAGGCTTCGGGGCGGCCATCTGCGGTCGTGAACGTCTCCTCGGTCGCCGGCATCAGCGGCGTCGGCTCGTCGATTGCGTACGCCGCGAGCAAGGGTGCGCTCAACACCATGACGCTGTCGCTGTCGCGCGCGCTGGCGCCGCTGATCCGCGTCAACACGGTCTGCCCTGGCTATATCGACACGCCCTGGTTCACCAAGGGCCGCGGCGAGGCGCAGGCCAAGCAGGTGCGCGACAGCGTCGTGGCGAAAGTGCCGCTGAAGGTCGCATCATCCGCGGAGGACATCGCCCAGCTCGTCTGCTTCCTGGCGACGCCGGCCTCCAGCAACATGACCGGCGAGGTCGTGCGCATGGATGCGGGGATGCATTTGATTACGTGAGACCCGATACGCCCTCTCCGCGTCATGGCCGGGCTTGACCCGGCCATCCACGTGAGGCCGCTCGGGTCGAAGGACGTGGATGCCCGGGTCAAGCCCGGGCATGACGATGAGGAGGTGGCGTGCTCTCGTCGTTACCGCTTCTAAGCGCTACCCCTTGATCACGCCGCTCGCTACCAGCCGATTCCAGATGAACAGCACCACCACCGCGCCGATGGTCGCGGTGATGAAGCCGGCGCCCTGGTCGGGGCTGTAATGGCCGATGGCCTGGCCGATCCAGGTGGCCAGAAACGCGCCGGCAATGCCGAGGATGGTGGTGAGGATGAAGCCGCTCGGATTGTTCGGCCCCGGCGACAGCCAGCGCGCGATGAGGCCGGCAATGAAGCCGACCAGGATGATCCAAAACAGGCCGCCCATGCTCATGACAGTGCTCCCCTCTCTTTGAACCGATCAGACCCGATCCGAGAGTTCATTCTCGGTCGGCAGCCGTCCGTCCGGCGTCAAATGGTCGACCACCTGCGGCAGATACTGGCTGAGGCCGGAGAGCAGCTCTTCGCGTGACAGGCCGCTCTGGGCGGACAAACTCTCGATCTGGTCGGCGCCGAGCGCGCTGGCGAGATCGCCCGGCGCGATTGGCTTGTTCTCGCCCTTGCCGACCCAGGAATTGGCGGCATCACCGTGTCCGCTCTGCTGGAGCTGGTTGAGGAGATCGCCAAGCCCGCCGCTCAGAATGCTGCCGGCCGCACCGCCGGCGAGCAGGCCGCCGAGGCCGCCCTTGAGCATGTCGTTCAGACCGCCGCCCCGACCTACGTTCACCGGCGGAGGCGCGGGTGTCGGCAACGGTTGGGGCGCTGAGCCGGACTGGTTGCCGGTGAAATGCTTGAATGCCTTCCAGGCGAGCAGGCCGAGCAGCGCCATGGTCATCGGCGACATGCCGCCGGAGGATTTCTCGGAGCTCGGTGTGCTCTGGCCGCGCGGGCCGTTCTGCATGCCGTTGAGGACGTCGAGTAGACCCATGGTGCTCTCCTTTGGCGTCTCGTTCGGCGAGCGCTCGCCGCTGACTGCCCCCGGGGCGAGAAGATATGGGGCGCTCATGACCGTTACAAGTCGGATGCGCCGCGATTGGTTGTCGGGCTCGGCTCTGCTATCGAAGGCCGGTCATTCAGGGAGTGAGCTCGGTGATTGCGGATCGACCGATCGTTGTGGCCGGCGCCGGCGCCATCGGCTGTTTCGTCGGCGGCATGCTGGCCGCCAGCGGCCGCCGCGTCGCGCTCCTGGTGCGGCCGCGGGTAAAGACCGAGATCGAGCGGTTCGGCTTGCTTCTGACTGATTTGGACGGCTCCGAGAACAAGCTCGGCGCGGGTCAACTGGCGCTGTCGGAGGATCCCTCGATCTTCCACAGCGCCGGCATCGTGCTGGTGACGGTGAAAAGCGCCGATACCGCTGCTGTCGCCGAGCAGATCGCGCAGCATGCGCCTGAGGATGCCGTCATCGTCTCGCTTCAGAACGGCGTCGGCAATGTCGCTGCGCTGCGCGAGCGGCTGGGCGGCCGCCGCGTGCTGGCCGGCATGGTGCCGTTCAACGTGATCGCGATGGGCGAGGGCCGCTTCCACCGCTCGACCTCCGGCGACATTCATGTTGGCGAGGATGCGGAGAACACGGCCGGGAAGCTCTCGGTCGCCGGCCTCACGATGCGCGCGAGCAGCGACATCACGGGCGTGCAATGGGGCAAGCTGATCATCAACCTGAACAACGCGCTCAGCGCGCTGTCGGACATGCCGCTTGCCGCGCAACTGGCCAGCCGCGACTGGCGCAGGCTGTTCGCCGACCAGATGGCCGAAGGGCTGGCCGTGCTGAAGGCCGCCCACATCGTGCCGGTGTCGTCGACGCCGATCCCGATGAGCTGGTCTCCAACCCTGCTGCGGCTGCCGGATGCGATCTTCGGTGCAATCCTGGGACGGACCATGAAGATCGATCCCGAGGCGCGCTCCTCGATGTGGCAGGATCTGAAGCAGGGCCGCAAGACCGAGATCGACTATCTGCAGGGCGCGGTGATCGCGCTCGCCGAGCGGAACCATGTCGCCGTGCCGCTGATGCGCCGCATTGTTGCGCTGATCAAGGAAGCCGAGGCGGCCGGCAACGGTCCGCTCCGTATGACGCCGCAGCAGATTCGGGGGTAGCGCCCGAAAGGAGGAGCGCGATGAAACGTGGTCTTGTGATCGGGCTCGCGCTGACCGCCTTCTGCGGCACATCGACGCTCGCCTATGCGAGGCCGCCGACGGTGATGAACTCACCTGGATATGACAGGCGATTGCAGGAGAGCCGGTCGCAGTTGGGTGCTTCGCCGATGGTGACGGAGCCGGCGACTGCGCCGTTGGCGAAACCGAAGCAGGGCAAGAAGAAGCGCACGAACTGAGGGTGGGAGCTGATCTCCATCCAACTCGTCATTGCGAGCCACCGGGTCGGCGCAAAGCGCCGCCCGATGACAGGCTCCGCGAAGCAATCCAGAATCCCACCGCGGAAAGACCCTGGATTGCTTCGTCGCAAGGGCTCCTCTCAATGACGGTTATGGATGCAACTCACCCCTTCTTCGCGGGCTTGCTCGGGGTCGGGTTGAACAGCTTCTTCAGGTCGTTCAAGCTCTCCGACAGCCGCGGCCATTCGCAGGAGAACGAGCCCTTGGCGCAAGGTGCAGCCTTCGGCTTCGCGCCCGCGGCTTGCTGCACCTTCGGCCGCTCGACCGGCACCGGCACGCGCGCGACTTCGGTCCGCAGCGCGACCTGCTGCAGCTGCTGCAACTGCTGCTCCTGCTGTTCGCGCTGCTGCCGGGCGATAGCCTGGGCCGCTTCGTTGCTGCGGCGCTGGTTGGCGAGATAGGCCGTATAGGCTTCGTCGATCTTCTTCTGCTCCTCCGGCGTCGGATTGGGACCGGCGATATCGAAGGTGCGATCCTGGAGGAAATCGTAATAGGAATAGCCGCCGCCCGGCTTGCGGCGGCCGGCGAACTTGGCGTTGCAATCGGCAAGGGCGGCCGTCTTCTCCGCTTTGGTTGCGGCCTTCTCGGCGGCGTCGGCGCATTCCTCGAAATCAACCGGAGCGCGCTTCCACCATTGCGCCTCGGCATGCCCGTGCGTCAGCAGGAACAAACCTGCTGTACCTACGGCGAGCAGCGCCGCACGACGCGATGTAACGACCGACGACATTCTACGAGAGCATTCCTTGCGCAACTCAACCCGAACTGAGTCGAGCCGGATTTTTGCCCCTTTCTTGCCGACTTGTCACCCATGGAACCCAGGAAATTCAGGGCTGCGATGCTGACATTTTGTGCTTGACGTGGCGCGAGAGTCACAGCGCCCTGACCGCAGGCTGGTACACTCGTGCCGCGAGCGCCTCACTCCTGCGGCGACGCCAAGAAGACGAAATGGAAACGCCTGATGTTGCTGCCGCTCTCAGATGTGCCGCGCTGGTACGCGGAACGCAAACCACACGGCACGATTGCGATCCGTCACGGGCAGGACACGCTGACCTGGGACGAGCTCGAGCGCGGCGCCAACCGCCGCGCGCGGGCATTCATGGCCAAGGGCGTCAAGCCCGGGGATTTCGTCGCGATCGGATTGCCGAACGGCAACGCGTTCTTCGAGACCTCCTTTGCGGTGTGGAAATGCGGCGCGACGCCGACCTCGCTGTCGTGGCGGCTGCCGCGCGGCGAAGCCGCCGCCGTGCTCGACATTCTCAAGCCTGCGCTGGTGGTCGGCGGCGAGGCCGACTGGAATGCGCCCAACCGGTTGGCCGCCGACTTCGTGCCGGAAGGATTCTCGGATGGGCCGCTGGCGCCGCCGGTGGCGCGATACTGGAAGGCGATGACCTCAGGCGGCTCGACCGGCCGTCCCAAGGTGATTCTCGATCATCAGCCGGCGGTGACCGATACCGCGGCTGCGCCGCCGCTCAATATTCCCTTCGGCGTATCGCTGCTCAATCCCGGTCCGCTTTACCACAACGCGCCGTTCATCGTGTCGCATTACGCGCTGTTCGTCGGCGGCAAGCTCACGGGGCTGACCAAGTTCGACGCCGAGGAGACGCTGCGGCAGATCGAACGCGAGCGCGTGCAATGGGTCAATTTCGTGCCGACCATGATGCACCGGATCTGGGCGCTGCCTGCGAGCGTGCGCAACTCTTACGATCTGTCGAGCCTGCAGACGGTCTTCCACATGGCTGCGCCGATGCCGCCGTGGCTAAAGGAGAACTGGATCGGCTGGCTCGGACCCGAGCGGATTTGGGAGCTCTATGGCGGCACCGAGCGGCAGGGCGCCTGCATCATCTCCGGCACTGAATGGCTGACGCACAAGGGCTCGGTTGGCAAGATCGGCGACATGGCGAAGCTTCGCATCGTCGGCGAGGACGGCAAGGACGTTGCGCCCGGCGAGACCGGCGAGATCTATTTCCTCAACAATGACGGCAAGGACGCCACCTACCATTATCTTGGCGCCGAGCCGAAGCGCCGCGCCGACGGCTGGGAATCGCTCGGCGATATCGGCCGGCTGGACGCCGAAGGTTATCTCTATCTCGGCGACCGCCTCGCGGACATGGTGCTGCGCGGCGGCGCCAACATCTATCCGGCCGAGGTCGAGGCCGCGGTGTCCGAGGCTCCCGGTGTGCGCTCCTGCGTCGTGGTGGGCCTGCCCGATCCGGAATTGGGCCAGCGTGTGCATGCCATCATCGAGCCGGAGCCCGATGCGGACGGGCAGGCCATTGCCGACGGCATGGCGGATTTCCTCAAGGACCGGCTCAGCCGCTATAAGCATCCCGAAAGCTTCGAATTCGTCAGCGCCCCGCCGCGCGACGATTCCGGAAAAGTTCGGCGCACCCTGTTGCGCGATGAGCGTGCGACGTGGATGAAGGAGGGGCGCGCGTTCCGGATCTTGCCTTCGAAGGCGCGGGCGCATGCCGAATGAGACAAGCAAGGAAGGACTGACATGACGATCACCATCGTAGCGAGCAGCGTGCCGAAGCCGCCGGCAAATATCATCGAAGGTTTCAGGGACGCGCCGACCTCGGTGATCTCGGACAATCTCGCCCGGCTGCCCGGCGCAGTGGGGCTGAGGCCCTATCACCGCGGCGGCAAGCTGGTGGGCACGGCCTTCACCGTGCGCACCCGTCCCGGCGACAATCTCGCGATCCACCGCGCGCTGGATCTGGTCGGGCCCGGCGACGTCATCGTGGTCGACGGCGGCGGCGACGAGACGCGCGCGCTGATCGGCGAGATCATGAAGAACATCGCGCAATGGCGCAAAGCCGAAGGCTACGTAATCGACGGCGCGATCCGCGACGTCGCAGCATTCGCGGCCGACGACTTCCCCTGCTACGCCCGCGCAGTGATCCATCGCGGTCCCTACAAGAACGGCCCCGGCGAGATCAACGTGCCGGTGACGATCGGCGGCAGCGTGATTGCGCCCGGCGACATCGTCGTCGGCGACGAGGACGGCGTGGTGTCGTTTCCCGCTGCCGGCGCGGCCGCCCTGTTGGAAGCGGTGCGTGTCCAGGTCGCGCGCGAGGAGGAGACGCTGAAGGCGATCCGCGAGGGCCGTTACCAGGGCGCCTACGGCAAGTCCTGATCAGAGGAGCGTGAAGGGAGGATGGCGTGAGCCAGAAGGAAGAATTTCACAATCTCGATGATGCCAGCGACGGACTCTTCCGCGAGCTTGCCGCCGGCGTGACCACGCGCATCTTCTCCGGCGAGCAGGCGATGCTGTCGGTGGTGACGCTGGCCCCGCATGCGCAAGGCACGCTGCATCATCACCCCGAGGAGCAGTGGGGCGTGCTGCTCGACGGCTCCGCCATCCGCGTCCAGGGCGAGGAGGAAATCCCGGTGAAGAAGGGCGATTTCTGGCGCACGCCCGGGAACGTGCCGCACACCATGCGCGCCGGGCCGGACGGCGCCCGCGTGCTGGACATCTTCAGTCCGCCTCGGCCAGAATACAGAAAAGCAGGATCAGGCTTCGGCACGACCTAGCGCTCAAAAGCAAAAAAGCAAAGCGCTACACATAAAGGGAGGGGACCATGACGATCACACGACGGGCGCTGCTGGCCGCGCCGGCTATTCTCGCATTGACGCCGGCGATGGCGCAGGCCGGCAAAATCACGCTGGTGGTGCCGTTCCCGCCGGGCGGATCGACCGACGCCATGGCGCGGCTGCTGCAGACGAACCTGCAGACCAAGCTTGGTCGCATCGTGGTGGTCGAGAACAAGTCGGGCGCGGCCGGTGCGCTCGGCGCTGCGCAGGTCGCCAAGAGTCCGGCCGACGGCTCGACCTTCCTGGTCACCTTCGATTCCCACGCGGTGATCCCGTCGATTCTCGACAAGCCGCCGGTCGATGTCGAGCGCGAGCTGATGCCGGTGCTGCTGATCGGCACCGCGCCTTACGTGATCGCGGCCGGCGCCGGCCGCCCCTACAAGAGCTTTGCCGACGTGGTCGCCGCCTGCAAGGCAAGCCCCGGCGCGGTGAAATACGCCTCGGTCGGCATCGGCACGCTCGGCCATCTCGCCATGACCGTGCTCGGCAGCAAGGCCGGTGTCGAGATCATGCACGTGCCTTATCGCGGCGGCGGGCCGGCCATGAACGACGTGCTCGGCGGCCACGTCGATCTCATCGCGGGATCGGCGGCGCTGGTCGCCGCCCAGCTCGGCACCAATATGCTGCGACCGATCCTGCAGCTCGGCCGCGAGCGGCTGCCGGCCCTGCCTGATACTCAGACCGCGATCGAGGCCGGCTTCCCGGACTTCGAGACGCTGGCCTGGTGGGGCATCTTCGCGCCCACGGGCACGCCGCCGGACGTCGTCGCGGCCTTCGCGGCGGCGTCCAAGGAGATCCTGAGCGAGCCCGCGACCGCCGCCCAGCTGAAGGAGACGCAACACATGACGCTGCTGCTCCAGGACGGCGCCGCCTTCAAGACCTTCTTCGACAAGCAGGTCGCCACCTGGGGCAAGGTCGTGAAGGACAACAATATCAAGGCGTGAGGCCCCGTCATGCCCGACGAAGGGGACGTGCGAAACTGAGCTCATGGCCATCGGGGTCGGTGAGATGGAAGTAGCGCTCGCCCCATTCGGCGTCGCGCGGCGTGGTTGACGGCTGCCATCCGGCGGCGCGCGCCTGCTCATAGGTTGCGTCGACATCGGCGACATGGAAGATGACGCGGCCCCACCAGGACCAGCGCTTGTCGTCCGGCTGTGCCGTCAGGTTGAGATAACCGGGGCCGACGCGAAAGCTCGTGAATGCGGCGGCTTCGCCACCATACAAGAGCTCGAACCCCAGCGACCGGTAGAAGTGCACGGCGCGCCCCATGTCATGCGTGCCGAGCGTGATGGCGCTGATGCTTTCGATCATGTGAGCTGCTCCGTTGGGAGGGGCCTGGAAGTATAGCCGCCCCGTTCAGGCTGACGATCGATCTCGCCCGCCTGACGGCTGGCGAACCGCATTTTGCTCTGCTATGAGGGGGCCGAGCCCGCACCCACGGGTTCCGCGGTCCCGTAGCTCAGCCGGATAGAGCGGCGGTTTCCTAAACCGTAGGTCGGAAGTTCGAGTCTTCCCGGGATCGCCACTTTTCCGCGCGTTTACGCCGCGCCTAGGGCACGCAACGCCGTTATTCCCCCCAAGCGTTATTCCATCGTGACGTGTGCCGACAGCCGGCTAAAATACGGCGGGTGCAGGGGGCCTTGCATGGCGGACTCATGGTACTACGCTGAGGGCGGGCAGCGGCGCGGCCCGTTCTCGATTTCTGAACTCCTCACGCTTCTCGCGGGTATCGCCGATCCTCGGCGCGTGCTGGTCTGGCGGCACGGCTTCGAGAATTGGAAGCCGGCCGGGGAGGTGCACGAGATCACGCAGCAGCTCCTTCAATCGCCGCCGCCAAGCCCAGCATCGCCGCCGGTTGAGGTCATTCGCGAGGCGGCCGCTCCCGCAGAAGACGGCGCTTCATTCAAGGACGTCCAGCCAGAGATGACCGGCATCAGCGGCTGGCTCGGGCTTCTGGCCTTCGGCCAAATGATCGGCATCGTGCGCCTAGTCGTCAATACCGCGCAATATGTGCAGTCGATCTCCAGCGAGACCTGGGTGCAATTCTCAATCGTATTTTGGGGCGAGATTGCGATGAACGTCGCGCTGATCGGTCTCGCAATCTGGACGGCGGTGCTCCTGTTCATGCATTCCCGTAGATTTCCAGCGTTCTTCATTGTGCAGATGATCTGTGCGGTACTGATCCCGTTGATCGATCTGGTTTGGGTTGCATCGATCTTTTCCATCGGCTTGAACCGTCCGTTCGGTGATTTTTTCACTATCGAACCTCTTCAAGTCGCACGAATGGTCGTCGGTGCGATCAGTGCCGCGATTTGGATAACCTATGTCCTTCGCTCCCGTAGAGTCGCGAATACGTTCACGGAGTAAGCCGTCATGCATCTGGCGGCCCGCAAGCCGAGCGGACAGGATGCCCGCTGATTTGCTCGGCTGGTGCAAAAATTGCTAACAGAAGGGGCCGGGCCGGAAGGGGCACCTTCCAGCCCGGTCCATGCCTGTCCGTTGCCATACCCGGAGACCATGATGCCTTTTGACTTGATCCTTCGCGGCGGAAGGGTCATTGACCCCTCGCAGAAGCTCGATGCCGTGACGGATGTCGCATTTTCGAACGGCAAGGTTGCCGCTGTTGGCACAGGGCTCAAGGCGGATCCGGGCACGGAGGTGCGTGACGTCTCCCGGTTCATCGTGACGCCGGGACTCATCGATCTCCACACCCATGTCTACTGGGGCGGCACCTCGCTCGGCATTGATGCCGAGGAGTTCTGCCGCCTCTCCGGCGTCACCACGGCGGTGGATACCGGCAGCGCTGGCCCCGGCAATTTCGCCGGCTTCCGCAAGCATGTGATCGAGCCGAGCCAGGTCCGCATCCTCGCCTATTTGCACGTCTCGCATGCCGGCATCTTCGGCTTCTCGCACCGGATTATGGTCGGCGAGAGCGAGGAGCTGCGCCTGATGAATCCGATCGAGGCGGCCGAAGTGGCCGATGCCAACCGCGATCTCATCGTCGGCATCAAGGTGCGCGTGGGCCTGCATTCGTCGGGCACGTCGGGCGCGGTGCCGCTCGACATCGCGCTCGAGGTCGCGAACGAGGTCGGCATGCCGCTGATGGCGCACATCGATCATCCGCCCCCGAGCTATGAGGACGTGTTGGCGAGGCTGCGTCCCGGCGACGTGCTGACCCACGCGTTCCGCCCCTTCCCGAACACGCCGGCGACGGCGCAAGGCACCGTGAAGAAGGCGGTGCTGGAAGCGCGCGAGCGCGGCGTGCTGTTCGATATCGGCCACGGCAAGGGTTCGTTCGCGTTCAAGACCGCGCGCGCCATGCTGGCCAATGGTTTCCATCCGGACACGATTTCCTCGGACATCCATCAGCTGTGCATCGACGGACCGGCCTATGACCAGGTGACGACCATGTCGAAGTTCCTGTGCATGGGCATGGAGCTGCCGGATGTGATCGCGGCATCGACGGTGAATGCGGCGATGGCGCTGCGGCGTCCTGAGCTCGGCAGCCTCAAGCCGGGCAGCGTCGGCGACGCCACGTTGATCTCGGTGCGGCAGGGCCAGTTCGACTATGAAGACGTCGTCGGCGAGCACCTGATCGGCGATCGCAAGATCGTGTCCGAAGGCGTCGTCATCGGCGGCCGCTGGTGGCATCCGAATTGAGCGGCGCGCGCGGATCGTGACCACGTGCTCGCATGACGCACTGATCAGTCGCGCCCCGCCTCCATGATCGCCTTGGCGAGCCGCGCCGGATCGGAGAAGCACAGCTCGTGGCTTCCCGGCACCTGCACCAGGCGGAACAGGCCGAGCTTCTCCGACAGGCGCGGATGCCAGCCATGGCTGTGCGGCATCGCGGTATCCTCGGTGCAGTTGATGTAGGATTTGGCCAGCGGCATCTCGGCCGGATTGCTCTTGAGCATGATCTTGTCGCTGAAGGTCGCCAGCGGATGCGGGTTGAGCACGTCATAAGCGCGCTGCGCCGTCTCCAGATCGGCATCGTTGATGAAGGCCTCGCGCCAGATCGGGAAGGGCAGCACCACCGAGCCGTCGCCGCGCTCGGCCGCGATGGCGTCGAACAGTCCGATATAATGCGGCGGCACCATGTCGTTGAGGCATTCGCCGTCATTGGGCACGAAGGCATTCCAGTAGACCAGGCGGCGGATGCGCTCCGGCGCGAGGTCGGCAACGCCAGTGATGACCATGCCGCCATAGGAATGGCCGAGCAGGATGACGTCCTTCAGATTATTCTCGGCCAGGTAGTCCGCGATCGATTGGATCGCTTCCTTCAACCCGGTCGTCTTGGCATCGCCCGGACGGTTGCCCTTGATGGTGGGGGTATGGACCTGATGGCCGGCGGCGCGGATCGGCGCGGCGACCGGCTCGAGCTCGGCGCCTGTATGCCAGGCGCCATGGACGAGAACGTAGGTCGACATATTGTGGCTCCTCCCGAGGGTGTGGTTAGATCGGCGCAGCGTCGCCGCACGGCAAGTGTGGACCGGCGACCGATTTGCCGCTTGGCTGGAAGTGAACCGTATTGGTCTCGGAGTGAACCGATGCAGCAGATCGAGCGCCCCGTCCCGTCGCGCCACTCGGCCTGGAATACGGTGGGTGTACGGCCTCACGAGCAATTCGCCTATTATCGCGAGGCAATCTGCCAGGCTTTCATGAATCTGACGCCGGAGCCGGCGGCGGCAAGCGGCTTTCCCGCCAGCGTCGAGCACGTCCGTCTCGGTGATGCCGCGATCAACCGCGTCAGCTTCCCTGAGCATTTGGTGCGCCGTTCCGCGGCCGATATTGCGGCGTCGGATCGCAGCTGCTTCTACCTCAACCTGAAGCTGGCCGGCCGCTGCCGCATCCAGCAGGACGGTCGCGAGATCAGCCTGTCGCCCGGACAGGTCGGCATCTTCGACAGCGACCGCCAGTTCGCGCTCCTGCACGATCGTGGCCCGCAGCTGCGCGTCGCCTCGTTCTGGGTGCCGGCAGAAGCCTTGCGTGAACGGCTGCCGGCTTCGTTCGACGTCGTTGCGGCACGCCTCTCGGACGATCCCGTCGTCGGCCACCTCATTGTCGAGACCGCGCGCACGCTCAGCGAGGGCGCGCTGCAGATGAGCGAGGACGAAGGTGTGCGGCTGTTCCGGGCGCTGATCGAATTGGTTGCCGTGAGCCTGTCGCGAAGCAGCCGCCTGCACGCAGCTGAAGCCGAGAGTCTCGCCGATGCAACCACGCTGGCGGTGAAACGTGCCATCCACCGGCGGCTCCGCCAGCCGGGACTTGCGGTCGCAGACGTCGCCGCCGCCGTCGGCATCAGCGAGCGCTACGTGCACAAGCTGCTGGCGCGATCGGGCTCAGGCTTCACCGACTACGTCATCGACCATCGTCTCGACGGCGCGGCCAGGGATCTCAGGAATCCCACGATGGCGGAGCACGCGATCGGCGCCATCGCGTTCGATTGGGGTTTTTCGGACCTCTCCCACTTCACCCGCCGCTTCAAGCAGCGCTTCGGCTGCCGGCCGCGCGACTGGCGCGCGCGGTGAGGGAAGTTTGCGTGCGGGCCGCTTATGGCAACGCCGTAGCCCCGATCTCCGCTCGTCGTCCCGGATCGGCGCTCCGCTCCGCTTCGCTTGTCCGGGACGACGAGTTGGGATTGCCGTGCAGGGGTGCGCGCCTCTCCCCGACAGCGACCTGATCTACAAGGATCTGGCGATCAAGAGCTTCATGATCTCGTTGGTGCCGCCATAGATCTTCTGGATGCGGGAATCGATGAAGATGCGCGAGATCGGGTATTCCTGCATGTAGCCGTAGCCGCCGAACAGCTGCAGGCATTCGTCGGCGGTCTCGACCTGCTTCTCCGAGCACCAATATTTCGCCATCGATGCCGTCACGGTATCGAGGTCCTTGGCGACCAGGCGCTCGATGCACCAATCGACGAAGACGCGCGCGATCATCGCCTCGGTCTTGCGCTCGGCCAGCGTGAAGGCGGTGTTTTGGAAATCCATCAGCGGCTTGCCGAACGCCTTCCGCTCCTTGGTGTAGTCGGTGGTGAGCTTGACCGCGCGCTCCATCGAGGCGACGGCGCCGACCGCGAGCGCAAGGCGTTCCTGCGGCAATTGCTGCATCAACTGGACAAAACCCTGGCCCTCCTCCTTGCCGAGCAGGTTTTCCGGCGGCACGGTCACGTTGTCGAAAAACAGCTCCGAGGTGTCGGAGGCGTGCAGGCCGATCTTGTCGAGGTTGCGCCCGCGCTTGTAGCCGTCCGCGCCCGCGGTCTCGACCACGATCAGCGAAATGCCTTTGGCGCCTAGCTCGCCGGTGCGCGCGACCACGATGACGAGGTCGGCGGCCTGGCCGTTGGTGATGAACGTCTTCTGGCCGTTGATGACGTAGGAATTGCCCTGCTTCTTCGCCGTAGTTTTCACGGCTTGCAGATCGGAGCCGGTGCCGGGCTCGGTCATGGCGATGGCGCCGACCATCTCGCCGGACGCCATCTTCGGCAGCCAGCGTTTCTTCTGCTCCTCCGAGCCGTAGTTGAGGATGTAATGCGCGACGATGGCGCTGTGCACGGAGACGCCGGTGGTCAGCTCCGGCACCGTGCTTTCGAGATCGGCGAGCACGGCGGCGTCATAGGCGAAGGTCGCGCCCAGGCCGCCATATTCCTCCGGCACGCTCGCCAGCAGCGCGCCCATCTCGCCGAGCCCGCGCCAGGCGAAGCGGTCGACCATCTTCTGCTCGCGCCATTTCTCGGCATGCGGCGCCAGGTCCTTGGCGAGATATTTGCGGAACTGGTCGCGGAAGACGTCGAGCTCTTCGGTCATCCAGGACGATCGATAATGCATCAGCGCCTCGCTCTCAGACAATCAGGCCGCCGCCGGCGACGACCACCTGACCACTGATATAATTGGATTCCGGACTGCAGAACAGATAGACGGCGTCGGCCGCCTCTTCCGGCGTACCGCCGCGGCCGAGCGGGATCATGCGCGACATGGCTTCCAGCATGTGCGGCTGCACGCCGACCTTGATGTCCCGGCCGGCGACGTCGATGGTCTTCTGCTGCGCCTCGATCGGCTGGGTCAGGCGGGTGTTGATGAGGCCGAAGGCGACGCAATTGACGTTGACCTTGTAGCGGCCCCACTCCTTACACATGGTTCGGGTCAAGCCGATTAGCGAGGCCTTGGCCGAGGAATAGCTGGCCTGCCCGGCATTGCCGTAGAGACCTGCGATGGAGGAGATGTTCACGACCTTGCGGAACACCTCGCGTCCCTCTTCGGCCTCCTTCTTGGAGAAGACGCGGATCGGCTCGGCGGCCGCGCGCAGGATCCGGAACGGCGCGACGAGGTGGACGTCGAGCATGGCCTGGAACTGCTCGTCGGTCATCTTCTGGATGGTGGAGTCCCAGGTATAGCCGGCATTGTTGACGATGATGTCGAGCCCGCCGAACTTGTCCAGCGCGGCGCCGACGAAGCGATCGGCGAAGCCCGCCTCGGCGACGCTGCCGTTCACGGCAGTGGCATTGCCGCCGAGTGCCTCGATCTCCGCGACCACGGCGTTGCCGGGCTCGGCATCGAGGTCGTTGACGACCACCCTAGCGCCTTCGCGCGCCAGCTTGAGCGCGATCGCGCGTCCGATGCCGCGGCCCGAGCCGGTGACGAGCGCGACCTTTCCCTGCAGTTTTGTCATTTGAATGAGTCCTCTTGCTGTCACAGCGCGACGACGGCGCTGCCTTCGAGCTTGACCTCGCCGCGATCGTCCTTGGTGGTGAGCGCGAGCCTTGCGCGACGCTCGCCGTCCTCGACGAAGAGCTCGGTCACGGTGCCTTCGCAAGTGAGCTTGGCGCCGAGCTGAGTGATCGAGACGAACCGGGTCGCAAAGCTGCGGAGCTTCGACGGCGGCACCACATCCGTCAGCGCCTGCCCAAGACAGGCCATCACCAGCATGCCGTGAGCGAACACATCGGGAAATCCGGCCGCCTTGGCGAAGTCGATGTCGACGTGGATCGGATTATGATCGCCCGATGCACCGCAATAGAGCGCGAGCGTGTGGCGGGTGATCGGCGGAAAGACCTTGTGGACGATGCGGTCGCCGGCCCTTATGTCTCCGGATGCCGTCATGACGCCGCCTCGTTGCGGACGACGATGGTGCGCGTGGTATCGGCGACGTGAACGCCGTCCTGGTTGGTCACCTCGCATCGGATGCCGATCAGCGTCATCGCGCCGCCCTTCTTGTCCACGACGCTGGTCACCTGCGGTCGAAACGTCAGGGTGTCGCCGACCAGAACCGGGGCGTGATAGGCGAAGCTTTGCTCACCATGCAGCACGCGGGACAGATTGATGCCGAGCGCGGCGAACATTTCGAAGGGGTCGTCGACGTCCATCATCTCGAGGCAGAACAGATAGGTCGGCGGCACCGGCATGGCGGTGAACCCGGCCGCCCGGGCAGCATCCGCATTGCGGTAGACCGGATTCTGTTCACCCAGCGTGTTGAGGAAGTAGCGGAGACGGCCGGGCTCCACGCGCGCGGTGACCGGCGTGAAGCTGCGCCCTACGGCGGACTGGTCGACCATGGCCGATATCAGTGCCGCTTGTAGAGCGTGACGACGCAGGCGCCGCCGAGGCCCAGATTGTGCTGGAGCGCGACCTTGGCACCCTCGACCTGCGTCGAGCCTGCGGTGCCGCGCAGCTGCCGCGTCAGCTCGTAGCACTGCGCAAGCCCGGTGGCGCCGAGCGGATGTCCCTTGGACAGCAATCCGCCGGACGGATTGGTCACGATCCGGCCGCCATAGGTATTGTCGCCGTCATTGATGAACTTGCCGGCTTCACCCTCGCCGCAGAGGCCGAGCGCCTCGTAGGTGATGAGCTCGTTATGGGCAAAGCAGTCGTGCAGCTCCACCACGTCGAGATCACCGGGGCCGATGCCGGCGCTCTCATAAACCCGGCTGGCCGCCTCTTTTGCCATGTCGTAGCCGACCAGCTGCATCATGTCGCCGGCCTTGAAGGTCGAGGGCGTATCGGTGGTCATGGCCTGCGCTGCGATGCGTACTTCTTTGCCGATGCCATGCTTGTCCGCAAAGCGCTCGGAGACCAGCACGGCGGCGGCGCCGCCGCAGGTCGGCGGGCACGCCATCAGGCGCGTCATCACGCCCGGCCAGATCACCTGGTCGTTCATCACGTCGTCCGCTGTGACTTCCTTGCGGAAAAGCGCGAGCGGATTGTTCTTCGCATGTCGGCTCGCCTTGGCGCGCACCTTGGCGAAGGCGTCGAGCGGCGTGCCGTATTTCTTCATGTGGCTGAGCCCGGCGCCGCCGAAATAGCGCAGCGCCAGCGGAATGCCGGGGGCGTCGATCAGCTGGTCCGCAGCCGCGTCGAACTCCTCGAACGCGCTCGGGCGATCGGTGTAGACGCTGCCGAGCGCGCCGGGTTTCATCTGCTCGAAGCCGACCGCCAGCACGCAATCCAGTGCCCCGCTTGCGATCATCTGCCGCGCCATGAACAGCGCGGTCGATCCGGTCGAGCAATTGTTGTTGACGTTGACGATGGGGATGCCGGTCATCCCGACGGGGTAGAGCGCGCGCTGCCCGCAGGTGGAATCGCCATAGACGTATCCGACATAGGCCTGCTCGATCTTCTCATAGCCGAGGCCGGCATCGGCGAGCGCGAGCTTGACGGCTTCCGTTCCCATCTCGTGATAGGGGGCGCTGGCGCCCGGCTTGGCGAACGGAATCATGCCGACCCCGGCGACGACCACGTCAGACATCGCTTCCTCCCAATAAATTACCCGTTGGACTTTTTCTTACCCATGGGTAACATATCGTCCGATCTCCACCAGAGTCAACCGACCGACCATGGATTCAGCGCCGCCCGCTCCGCCGTCATCGCCTTCGCCCTGGCTGCCGTTCGAGAGCCGGCGCCGCGCCCGCGACGAGAAGCGCGAGGCGGTGCTGCGCGCCGCCGTGCAGCTGTTCCTGGAGCAGGGCTATCATCGCGCAACGCTGAACGAGGTTGCGGACCGGCTGAACATCACCAAGCCCGCGCTGTACAATTACTTCCGCGGCAAGGACGAGATCCTGTTCGAATGCTGGTCGATGGGCGCCGAACTCGTCGACGGCGTGATCACGGAGATCAACGCCGGCGGCGGTTCGGGTCTCGCCAAGCTGCGCAAGCTGGTGCACGCCTATGCCGAACTGATGGCGACCGATTTCGGCGCGAGCCTGGTGCGTTTCGATTTGCGCGATCTGGCCGAGCGGAACGCCGGTGTCGCACGCGCCGCCAAGAGGCGGATCGACGCCACCTTCCGGCGATACATTACTGCAGGCATTGCTGACGGTTCGATCAGGCCTTGCGATCCAAAGCTTGCAGCCTTCGCGATCGCGGGTTCGCTCAATTGGATCGGCCATTGGTATCGACGGGAGGGCAAGCTGTCGCCGACCGCGATCGCCGACGAGTTCACGGTGCGGCTGACGGACGGCCTGGCGGCCGAGGTTCGGCTGCAAATGACAAAGAAGACGCCGAGGGCGCCGCAAGGGCGCAACTCAGGACGCAAAGCAACAGGGAAGAAACGCACGGGAGGAGGAACGGGATGAACATCGCGCACGGCCTGCGCAGGGCGCTGCAGATCAATCCGAATGGGCTGGCGACCGTTTATGGCCAGCGGCGGCGCAGCTGGGGCGAACTCGGCGAGCGCGTTACACGGCTGGCCGGCGGCCTGCGCACGCGCGGCGTCGGGAACGGCGACCGTGTTGCGGTGCTGTCCTTCAACTCGGACCGCTATCTCGAGCTCTATCTGGCGACCGGCTGGGCGGGAGGCGTGATCGTGCCGCTCAACATCCGCTGGAGCGCGCTGGAGAACGAGGATGCGCTGCGCGACTGCCGCGCGTCCGTTCTGCTGGTCGACAAGGCCTTTGCGCAGGTCGGCGCGCAGCTCGCCGGCGCCATTCCGGGGCTGAAGCTGATCTATGCCGACGATGGCGAGGCGCCGGCGGGGATGGAGAGCTATGAGGCTTTGGTTGCGGGCAGCGCTCGGGTGCCCGACGCCATGCGCAAAAGCGACGATCTCGCCGGCATCTTTTACACCGGCGGCACCACCGGCCGTTCCAAAGGCGTGATGCTCAGTCACCAGAATCTGATGGCCAATGCGCTCAACGCACTCGGCGAAGGCCTGTTTCCGGCAAGCGCGATCTATCTGCATGCGGCTCCGATGTTTCACCTTGCCAACGGGGCGGCGATGTATTCGCTGCTGCTCTCCGGCGGCTCGAACGTGATCGTTCAGGGCTTCACGCCCGAAGGCGTGATGGCTGCGATGCAGAACGAGCGCGTCACCGACGTGCTGCTGGTGCCCACGATGATCCAGATGTTCGTCGATCACCCCGCGATCGGCAAATACGACCTCTCGTCCCTGAAGAACATCATCTACGGGGCCTCGCCGATCAGCGAGGCGGTGCTCGACCGTGCCGCGCGCGCACTGCCGCATGTCCGTTTCACGCAGGCCTACGGCATGACAGAATTGTCGCCGATCGCGACGCTGCTGCATCCCGACGAGCACATCGGGGAGGGGCGCGGGAAGGGGCGCCATCGCGGTGCCGGCCGTGCCACGCTCGGTTGCGAGGTGCGGATCGTCGACGAGAACGACCAGCCGCTGCCGGCGGGCGCCGTCGGCGAGATCGTGGTGCGCGGCGACACCGTGATGATGGGCTATTGGGAGCGGCCGGAGGAGACCGCGCGCGCCGTCGTCGACGGCTGGATGCACACGGGCGATGGCGGCTACATGGACAAAGATGGGTTCATCTATGTCGTCGACCGCGTCAAGGACATGATCATCTCGGGCGGGGAGAATGTGTACTCGGTCGAGGTCGAGAACGCGCTGGCGCAGCATCCGTCGGTGCTGCAATGCGCCGTGATCGGAATTCCCAATGAGCAATGGGGAGAGCAGGTCCATGCCGTCGTGGTCAAACGCAGCGGCGTAGAGGTTTCGACCGGCGAGCTGATCGAGTTCACGAAGACGTTGATTGCCGGCTACAAATGTCCGCGCAGCATCGAGATCACCGAGACGCCGCTGCCGTTGTCCGGTGCCGGCAAGGTGCTGAAGCGCGAGCTGCGCAGGCCGTTCTGGGAGGGGCGGGAACGGCGGGTCAGCTGACGGCTCCCGCGCGTTACGGCCTGCGCGCCGAGGACGCGCGAAGATTGATGTTTTCCAGATCGTGGTCGCGCGGATACGCCCACCGGGATCGCCATGAACTGTGTTTTCAGGCTGCGTCCGATCTAGCCATGAGCCGTCTTGCCGCCGTCGATCACGAACTGGCCGCCGGTCGTGTAGGGATGATCGTCGGAGGCCAGCACCAGCGCAAAAGCCGCGATCTCCTCAGGCGCTGCCACGCGCTGTAACCCCGGGACGTTGGATTTGGCCCATTGCGCGATGCCGATATGCCAGGCCGCATCGGGCAGGCCCTCCATGCCGGCGAGCCGGCGGATCATCGGGGTGTCCGTGGTGCCGGGGATCAAGGTGTTGATGCGGATGCCATGCTTTGCGTAGTCGAGTGCCGCGGCCTGCACCAGGCCGACCAGTCCCCGCTTGGCAGCCGAATAGGCCGAGCGCTTGGCCGACGTCGCAATGGCGTTCGACGAGGAGGTGACGACGATCGATCCGCCTTTCTCCAGCATGTGCGGGATTTGATATTTCATCGACAGGAACACGCCGCGCAGATCCGTGCCGATCACGTCGTCGAATTCGGCCGCGCTGAATTCATGCAGCGGCTTCTCGATTGAGATGCCGGCATTGTTGAAGGCGACGTCGAGCCGTCCGTAGCGCGCGATGGTCGTATCGACCAGCGCCTTCACCTCGGATTCGTGGCGCAGGTCGGCGCGAATGAAGACGGCCTCGCCGCCGGACTCGCGCACCTCGGTCTCCACCTGCTTGCCACGGTCGGCATTGCGCCCGCAAAAGGCGACGCGGCCGCCCTCGGCGGCGAACATCAGCGTTGCGGCCCGCCCAATTCCGGAGGTGCCGCCCGTGACGATGACGACCTTGCCCGCGAACCTTTGCTTGCCGCTCGGCTTTTGCTGCGGCAGCGCCGCGCCCTGGCCGAGCGCCACGCCGCCGGCGAGGCCGCCGACGGCACCTGCGAGCATGCCGAGGGCCGCGCCCCCGACCAGATGACGCCGCTTTACGGGATGGCTCGCGGTGATATTCTGCATTTCGGTCATTTCGAACTCCGGTCCGCTCAATCTGAACAGTGTTAAGATAGATATGCTGCAATCTGAACAGTGTCAAGTTACATGAAGAAACGGCCCCCCGCCGCCAAGCGCAGCACCGCTCCGACCCGGCCAAAGCCGGAGGTCGGATACCATCACGGCGAATTGCAGGAGGCGCTGATCGCCGCGAGCGAAGCCATTCTCGCCGAGCAGGGTGCGGAAGCCTTCACGCTGCGCGAAGCCGCACGCCGCGCCGGCGTTTCGCCGGCCGCGCCGTCGCATCATTTCGGCAACGCCCAGGGCCTTCTCACCGAAGTGGCGATCCGCGGCTACGACGCGCTTGCCGGCGCCTTGCGCGAGGCGGCCTCCGGCAAGCAGGGCACCCGCGACAAGCTCCATGCCCAGGGGCTTGCTTATGTCGATTATGCGTTGAGGCATCCCGGCCGTTTCCAGATGATGTTTGCCAACAAGCGGCTGGTTGCCGACGATGCGCGCCTGAAGCAGGCGAGCAGGGCCGCCGGCCATGCGTTCGAGGTCGTCGTCGCCGAGCTGACCGGCGGCACCGCGAAGGAGGCGAAGACGGCGGCTGCGGCGGCCTGGTCCACCGTTCACGGCTTTGCCAAGCTTGCGCTCGAGGAGAAATTCGGCTCTGTGAACAACGAGGTCGGACGCCGCGAGATCATGATGACGCTCGATCAGGTCCTGAACTATCTCTGGCCCGCGAGCGGCACGCGCCGCTAGAGCATGATCCGGAAAAGTGCGAAGCGGTTTTCCGGAAGGATCATGCGCAGACAACAACCCAAAGCGCGATGACGATTCATCCAGATCTCATCGCGCTTTAGATACAAATCGAGGTTTGCGTAGGTCATGACGGGCAAGACGACAGAGCTCAAGTTCGACATCGAGCGCATCGGCACGGTCTCGGCGATCCTGACGCAGCCGACCCACGCGCGCGCCTGCTACGTCCTGGCGCACGGCGCCGGCGCAGACATGCGGCATTCCTTCATGGAGAATGTTGCAGCCGGCCTTGCCGAACGCGGCATTGCGACGTTCCGCTTCAATTTTCCCTACATGGAAGCGAAGAAGGGACGTCCTGACCCGCCCGCAATCGCACACGCGAGCGTGCGCGCCGCGGTCGCGGAGGCGGGGCGGCTCTGCCCCGGGCTGAAGCTCGTTGCCGGTGGAAAATCATTCGGCGGCCGCATGACCTCGCAGGCGCAGTCGAAGTCGCCGCTCCCCGATGTCAAAGGGCTGGCCTTCCTCGGCTTTCCCCTCCATGCTGCCAAGAAGCCGTCGAGCGAGCGCGCCGAGCACCTCGCTGCAATCGCGATTCCCATGCTGTTCCTGCAAGGCACACGCGATGAGCTTGCCGATCTTGCCCATCTCGAGCCCGTCATCGAGCGGCTCGGGCGTAAGGCGACGCTGCATGAGGTCGCAGGCGGCGACCATTCCTTTGCGGTGCTCAAGAAATCCGGCCGTAGCAATGACGAGGCGCTCAACGAGGTGCTGGACACGCTCGCGGCCTGGATCGATGCGCTCGCCTGAGGCTCACGCGGAATAAAGCCCCTTGTCGCGCGCCTTCTGGATCGCGAGCGCGGCGATCAGGTCGAGCGTCGGCGTGGACAGGCCGGCGGTGCGCGCGAAGGCCTGGGGCGCCTTCACCAGCACGTCGATTTCCATGGCGCGGCCGAGCTCGTAATCCTGCAGCAGCGACGGCTTGTGGTTGGGGGCGGGGCCGCTGCGGCTGGCACGCTTGACCTCGGGAATGAAGTATTGGGCGATTTCGTTGGCCTCGTTCAGCATGCGCGGAATCACCTCCGTGAAGGCGGGGTCGTCGCGCACGCCGCGCGCGGTCTGGCCGGTGAGCAGGCACAGCACCGACAGCGACATGTTGGTCAGCAGCTTTGACCAGATCGCC
The DNA here is from genome assembly GCF_020194055.1 of Bradyrhizobium sp. NBAIM03. Taxonomy (NCBI): domain Bacteria; kingdom Pseudomonadati; phylum Pseudomonadota; class Alphaproteobacteria; order Hyphomicrobiales; family Nitrobacteraceae; genus Bradyrhizobium; species Bradyrhizobium sp. NBAIM03. Next base: position 95,635 of record NZ_JADYVS010000019.1, read on the forward strand.
TCGCGGATCTCGGCGACCGGCGGCGATTCCAGCCGCGCATCGTTGAAGACGCCGCGCAGTTTCGTGATCCGCTCGCAATTGCGGTCGTCGCATTCGCCGATCAGGAGGCGGTTGCGGTCCGGCGTCAGGTTCTGCACCACGCCGGGCGCGATCACCTCGTTGGAGGAGAAGATCACGCCGCCGATGATCCGCTCCTTTGGGATGCAGGCGCGCAGGCGCCCGCCGGGATCGAGGAATGAAATGTCGGGCGGTGTCGGGTGCCGCGGCGGCAGGCCGATACCGTACCACCAGGGAATGCCGTTCTGCGCGAACACGATCGCGGTGTCGTCCTGGAGCAGCGGCTTGATGCTGGAAACCAGTCCCTGAAGCGCCGTCGCCTTCAAGGTCGAGATCACGACGTCCTGCGGGCCGAGCTGGGCCGGGTCGCCTGACGCGTTCACCTTGGCGCCGACCTCGGAATCGCCGACGCGCAGCTTGAGCCCACCCGCGCGGGCCGCCTCCAGATGCGCGCCCCGCATCACGCAGCTGACCTCATGGCCGGCGCGCGCCAGCCGTACCGCAATGTGGCTGCCGACGGCGCCTGCGCCGAAAATGCAGATGCGCATGTTGATATCCCGTGTCCATCCCGTGGTGTCGCCCGGCGCCAGCATGACACAAGCCGCCATGCGATGGACGCGGCCACCCTACGCCGGAAAGATATGGATCAGGGCAGGCGCGCTCAGCCATAGTGTGCGGCAAACAACCGGAGGACCGCCGATGAGTACCAGCCCCGTCCTGTGGAGCCTCGATGAACGCGGGGTTGCGACCGTCACGTTGAACCGGCCGGAGGTCAACAACGCGTATGACGGCGCGCTGATCTCAGGCGTGCTCGCGGCCATGGACGACCTCGGCAGCAAGCTCAATTTGCGCGTCGTCGTGCTCCGGGGCAACGGCAAGCACTTCCAGGCCGGCGCCGACCTCAAATGGATCAACAGTGTGCGTCCGCAATCGCGCGAGGCGAACGAGGCGGCCTCGCGGGCGACGTTCGAAGCCGTGCAGCGGCTCAACACGTTGCCGATCCCCACCGTTGCGCTGGTGCAGGGCGGCTGTTTCGGGGGCGGTACCGGCGTCATCGCGGCTTGCGATGTCGTGATTGCCGCCGACAACGCCCTGTTCTCGATCGCCGAGGTGCGCTGGGGCCTGACCGCCGCGATCATCATCCCGCAGCTCTGCGATGCCATTAGTGTACGGCAAGTCCGCCGCTACGCGCTGACCGGCGAGCGCTTCGGCGCCGAAGACGCCCGCCGCATCGGCCTCGTCCACGAGGTGGTGCCGCTCGCCGATCTCGAGGCCGCAGGCGCCAAGGTGGTCGAGCAGCTGCTCGCCAACGGACCGGAGGCCATGGCCGAAACCAAGCGGCTCGCGCTGGAGAGCTCGTTCGGCGGCATGGCCGTGGACGATGGCGCTTACACCCGGCTCGTGCAGCTGCATTCGCTCAAGCGCCAGAGCGCGGAGGCGGCGGAGGGACTGACCTCCTTCGCCGAGAAGCGGGCGGCGAATTGGGGCAGTGGCAAAGGTTAGACGTCAGCAGCCGCGGCAGATGTTGTTGATGCTGCGATAGACCGCGTCGTCGTCCTGCCGCAACTGGCGCAGCGTGTCGAGCGTCGTGCTCTCAACCGCCGGCGTGGCCGGCTTGCGCTTAGCCGACAGGTCTTCCTCCTGCCGCTTGTAGCAGGCCTCGCGATCGGGCTTGGCGGGGATGAAGCGGCAGTTTTGCTCCACGGCCGAGGCGGGAACGGCCGAGATCGCGAGGGCGATAGAAGCGGCGAAGCAGTATCTGACGATGATCGAATCCATGCCTGCACTTGTCTCAGGTCCACCGTTAGCGAGCAACCGCGATCTTGCGGGCATGAGGACCGCCGGCTAAGCCGTGATCCAGTTCGAACCAGATTCCGGGAAGGAACGCGCCATGTGGGCCACGACGATCGACGAACCAGCGCGCAAAGTACCGCTCTATGGCGAATATGAAGTCGTCGTGCTCGGCGGCGGGCCGGCCGGCATCGTGGCGGCAGCCGCAGCGGCGCGCGCGGGGCGGAAGACGCTGCTGATCGAACGTTACGGCTTTCTCGGCGGCATGGGCACAGCGGCCGGCGTCACCAATTTCTGCGGCCTGCACGGCAATGTCCATGGCGAGCACCGGCGGCTGGTGCAGGGGCTGGCCTCGGAGCTGCTGGCGCGGATCGATCGCTTGAACGGCCTTAACGCGCCGCATCTGATCCTCGGCAAGGTTTTTGCCCAGGCCTATGACACCGCCGCCTACAAGATCGCGGCCGACCAGCTGCTCGCCAGCCATAAGGTGAATATGCTCTTCCACGCCCTCGGCGCCGGCGTCGTGATGGCCGATGAGCGCCGCATCGACGCGATGCTGATCGAGACCAAGGCTGGCCGGCAGGCGGTGCGCGCGGAAATCTTCATCGACTGCTCCGGTGACGGCGATCTCGCCGTGTGGGCCGGCGCGCCGTTCGAGATCGGCGACGAGCACGGCCATCCGCTCTACCCCTCGATGATGCTCCGTCTCAACGGCATCGATCCCGCCAGGGCCGGCGAGGCCTGGCGCACCATTCCGCAATTGATGGAAAAGGCCGTCGCGGCCGGCACCCACACATTCCCGCGCAAGAGCGCCATTGTACGGCCGCAGAAATCCGGGATCGAATGGCGGGTGAACTTCACCCAGGTGGCGCGCGAGGACGGTCATGCCATCAACGGCATCGAGCCCGACGATCTCACCCGCGGCGAGATCGAGGGCCGCAAGCAGGCGCTCGCCGCCTACGAATTCCTGCGCAGCGCGGTGCCCGGGTTTGAGAAGTCCTACATCGTCGATCTGCCGCCACAGCTCGGCATCCGCGAGACCCGCCGCATCGAGGGCGGCTACCAGCTCAGCGGCGAGGACGTGCTCGGCTGTGCCTCGTTCGCGGACTCCATCGGCGTCAACGGCTGGCCGATCGAGGCCCATGTGCCCGGCGACGTCGTCTTCACCTTCCCGCCCATCCCGGAATCGCGCGGCTACAACGAGCTGCCTTACCGGATGCTGGTCCCTGAAGGCGTCGACAATCTCCTGGTCGCGGGCCGCTGTGCCTCGATGACCCACGAGGGCCAGTCGGCGGCGCGGGTCTCGGGGGCCTGCTTTGCGATGGGTGAAGCCGCCGGTTCCGCCGCCGCGCTGGCGCTGTCCGGAAACCGGATTCCACGCGAAATCCCCATTGAAAAGTTGCAGGAAACGTTGAAACAACAGGGCGCCTTCATCGGACGGGATCAGGCGGTGCCCGAAGGCCTGTAACGCACTGCAAGACAAAGCGGAGGAAACGGGATGATCGGGATTGCGCGGCTCGCGGTAGGGGGCCTGATGGCGATCATGGCAATGGGCACGGCACGGGCCGAGGATGTGCTGAAAGCCAGGATCGGCGTGCTCCGCCTGTCTTCATCGGCGCCGGTCTTCATCGCGCTGGACAAGGGCTATTTCCGTGAGGCCGGGTTGGAGGTCGAGCTGAAGTTCTTCGACGCAGCGCAGCCGATTGCGGTTGCCACCACCTCGGGCGACGTCGATTTCGGCGTCACCGCCTTCACCGCCGGGCTCTACAATCTCGGCGGCAAGGGGGTACTGAAGGTGATCGGCGGCATGAGCCGCGAGAAGCCCGGCTATCCCCTGATCGGCTATTTCGCCAGCAACAACGCCTATGCGAGCGGCCTGAAGACGCCGAAGGACCTCGCGGGCAAGCGCGTTGCGATGACGCAGGTCGGCTCGAGCTTCCATTATTCGCTCGGCCTGCTCGCCGACAAATACGGCTTCAAGCTCGCGGACGTGAAGATCGTGCCGCTGCAATCGCTGTCGAATGCCGCCGCTGCGCTCAAGGGCGAGACCGTCGATGCCGCCTTGCTCCCGATCTCGACGGCGCGAAAGCTGATGGACGAGGGCGGCGCGAAATTCCTGGGCTGGGTCGGCGACGAGACGCCGTGGCAGCTGGGGGCGGTATTCGCCGCGCCGAAGACGCTGGCCAACAAGGCGATGGTGACGAAATTCCTCGGCGTGCTTGCAAAGGCCGACCGCGAATATCACGACGTCATTCTGGCTTCGATGAAGGATGGCGTTGCCCCCATCAACGAACGGACAAAACCGCTGCTGGAGATCATCGCAAAGTACACCAACCTGCCGGTCGAGCAGGTGGTCGGCAACTGCGCCTATATCGATCCCGACGGCAAGCTCGACGTGAAGAACGTCGACAACCAGATCAAATGGCTGCAGGAGCAGGGCTTCGTCGACAAGGGCTTTGATGCGGAAGCGATCATCGCGAAGGAATTCGTAAAGGCGGATTGATGTTTGCTGTCCTTCCGGGGCGATGCGAAGCATCGAACCCGGAATCTCGAGGTTCCGGGTCTGGTCGGTCGGGCCATCCCGGAATGACGCAGGGATAGACGAGATCGCATGGACCTGATCGCCAGCCACATCACCCATCGCTTCGGCGATCTCGCCGTGCTCGACGACGTCTCTTTCACCGTCGGTGCCGGCGAGGTGGTGGCGATCGTCGGGCCCTCCGGCTGCGGCAAGAGCACGCTGCTGTCGATCCTCGGCGGGCTCTTGCAGCCGACCTCCGGCGCGCCGGAGCTGCGCGGCGCGCCGCCGGCGGACAGTCTCAATCCGCTGACTTTCGTGTTCCAGGACTTTGCGCTGCTGCCCTGGGCGACGGTCGAAGAGAACGTCGAATTCCCCCTGCTGCACACCCAGCTCTCGGCGGCGCAGCGCCGCGCGTTGGTCGAGGATGCGCTGCGCCGCACCGGCCTCACCGATTTTCGCTGGACCTATCCCAAGCAGCTCTCGGGCGGCATGCGCCAGCGCGTCGGCATCTCGCGCGCGCTGGCGGTGAGGCCCGCGATCCTCTTGATGGACGAGCCGCTCTCGGCGCTGGATTCGCAGACTCGCGAGCTCTTGATGGAGGATTTCATCCGCCTGCTCGCAGATGGCGGCATGGGCGCGGTCTACGTGACCCACAATCTCGAAGAGGCCGTGCGGCTTGCCGACCGCATCATGGTGCTGTCGCGGCGTCCCGGCCGCATCCGCGAGGTCGTCATCGTGCCTATGACGCGGGCGGCCCGCGGCGAAGCGGCGGCGCGCGAAAAGCTGCTGGCGCTGCAGAATCAGATCTGGTCGCTGATCCGCAACGAGGCGATCGATGCCGAGCGCGAGGTCCAGCATGCTTGACCGCGCGGCAGCGGACACGGCCAAGAACGAAGCGACGCGGCCCGTCCACTTTCGTGGCGCGGGCTTCGTGCCCGCGTCGAGCAGGTATGGCGGCTGGATCGCGCTCGCTTTGGTGATCGCGATCTGGCAGGCGGCGGGCAGCGCCGGCCTTGTTAATGCGCTGTTTCTGCCGACCCCTTCCGCGATTGTCCGCGCGATTTACCAGCTCGCTGTTTCCGGCGCACTCTGGCAGCATGTTTCAGCCTCGCTGCTGCGGATCGGCGTCGGCTGGCTGTTGGGAACGGCGGCCGGCATCGCCGTCGGCTTCGCCATCGGCCTGTCCAGGCTCGCGCGCAGCGTCGGCATCACCTTCATCTCGGCGCTGTTTCCGATCCCGAAGATCGCGCTGCTGCCGCTGCTCATTCTCTGGCTTGGTATCGGCGAAGAGCCGAAGATCGCGACCATTGCGCTCGGGGTATTCTTCTCGACCGCGATCTCGGTCTATAGCGGCGTCGATGCCGTGCCGCGCAACCTGATCCGCATGGCGCAGAGCTTCAACGTTCCGTTCGCCACCATCGTGCGCAAGGTGATCTGGCCGGGCGCGCTGCCGGCGATCCTTGCCGGCTTCCGCATCACCGCCTCCGTCGCGCTGCTGCTGGTCGTCAGCGCCGAAATGATCGGCGCGCAATACGGCGTCGGCGCCTTCGTGCTGCAGGCCGGCAACCTGATGCAGACCGATCAGCTGCTCGCCGGCGTCGTGATCCTGTCGGCCTTTGGGCTGGCGGTCGGGAAGGTGATCGGCTGGCTGGAGATGCGGCTGTTGCACTGGCGCTAGATACGATCACCGGCGCCGTAGGGTGGGCAAAGCGAAGCGTGCCCACCATTCCTTCATGAGCCGCGAAGACGTGGGCACGGCGCAAGGGCGCCTTTGCCCACCCTACGAGACCGGCGACCGTCACGCGTTCCCGCGGTCTTCCCTGAACAGATCCAGCTTCTGCTGCACCGGCCGATCCGAGAAGCTGAACAGCACGGCGTCCTCATCCGCCTCGTGCGTCACCCAATGCCAGCTCGGCACCACGAACAGGTCGCGCGGGCCCCATTCGAACATTGTATCGCCGACGCGGCTCCGACCCTTACCCTCGATCGGGCAGAACACCGTCGCATCGGTCGAACGATAGCGCGCGGTGTTGAAACCCTTCGGCAGCAGCTGGATGAAGGTGCCAATCGTCGGCATCGCGAAATCGCCGGTCTCGGGGTTGCTGAACTTCAGCTTGAGGCCGTGGCAGGCGTCCCATTCCTGGCTCGTCCTGGCCTTCTCCAGCGCCTCGCGGGTGTAGGCATAGGGATAGCTGAAGATCGGCGAAGTCTTCGAGCTCCGCTTCACATCAACGGGCAGGAGGTTGTGGCCGTAGCGGGCAAAGCTGTCGCCCGCGGGCTTGGTGATCTTCTGCTGGTCTTCCTTCGCGCCTTCGGCAAAGGAGCAGTCGAAGAATTGCACCAGTGGAATGTCGAGGCCGTCGAGCCAGAACATCGGCTGATCGGTCTCGTTGGAATGATCGTGCCAGGTCATCGACGGCGTGATGATGAAGTCCCCGGGCTCCATCGCGGTGCGCTCGCCGTCCACCGCGGTGTGGGCGCCTTTGCCTTCGAGCACGAAGCGCAGCGCCGACTGGCTGTGCCGGTGCGCAGGCGCGACGTCGCCGGGCACCACCATCTGCACGCCGGCATAGAGCGAAGTCGTGATCTTGGATTGCCCGCGCAGCCCCGGGTTCTCCAGCACCAGCACGCGCCGCTCGGCTTCCTTGGCGGTGATCAGCTTGCCGGCCTCCGTCATGTAGTCTCGGATGACGTCGAACTTCCAGACGTGTGGCCGGCAGGCGCTCTTCGGCTCCGGCGTGATCAGGTTGCTCATCACCGTCCACAGCGCGGTGAGATTCTCGCCGTCGATCTTCCGGTAGAACGCCTCGCGTTCCGGCGTCTTGGTCACGGCTTCCATGGTTGCTGCTCCCGATCGTTTGTTGATTGACAGTATACTGAGGATCTAGGTAGCGTCAACGTGACGGATGACATACAAGGTTGTCATTCCGGGGCGAAGGGCCGCGCAACGCGTGGCCCGGCGAGCCCGGAATCCATAACCACGATCGGGAGTATGGATTCCGGGCTCGACGCTGGCGCGTCGCCCCGGAATGACAAAAGCAGGGAGGTCTCAATGAAGCTGCACGGCTATTTCCGCTCCAGCGCCGCCTACCGCGTGCGGATCGCGCTGAACCTCAAGGGGCTCGGCGCCGAGCATCTGCCGCATCATCTGCGCAAGGGCGAGCAATGCGCCCCCAGCTATCTCGCCATCAACCCGCAGGGCCTGGTGCCGGCGCTGGAGGACGATGCGGGCGGAGTGCTGACGCAATCGGTGGCCATCATCGAATGGCTCGACGAGACCCATCCCAATCCGCTGCTGCTGCCGAAGGATCCGCTGCGCCGCGCCAAGGTGCGAGCGTTTGCGCTGGCGATCGCCTGCGACACCCATCCGGTGCAGAACCTGAAAGTGCTGGCGCGGCTGCGTGAGCTCGGCCTGCCCGAGGAGAAGGTCCAGGATTGGGCCGCCTGGGTCAACCGCGAGGGCCTGTCGGCCTGCGAGACGCTGATCAAGGACGAGAAGGGCCCATTCTGCTTCGGCAATGCGCCGACGGTGGCCGATCTCTGCCTCGTGCCGCAGCTCGGCAATGCGCGCCGCTTCGGCGTCGACGTCTCCGCCTATCCGCGCCTGCTCCAGGCCGAGGCCGCCGCCAAGGCGCTGCCGGCGTTTGCCGATGCGGCGCCGGAGAAGCAGCCCGATGCCGAGTAAGCCGCTTGCTCCGATCACGATGGACGCGGTCTATGCCGCGCCGGGTTATCTGTTCCGGCGCATGCAGCAGATCGCCGTCTCCATCTTCATGGAGGAGTGCAAGGCGTTCGATCTCACGCCGGTGCAATATGCCGCGCTGATCGCGATCCACACCCATCCCGGCATCGACGCGACGCGGCTGTCGGCGGTGATCGCCTTCGACCGCTCGACGCTCGGCAGCGTGATCGAACGTCTGCAGGCCAAGGCCTATATCGAGCGCAAGCCGGCACCCGAGGACAAGCGCATCAAGCTGCTCTATCTGACCAAGTCGGGCGCTGCGATCCTGCGCGAGATCATCCCCGCCGTCGAGCGCGCGCAAGGGCGGATGCTGGAGCCGCTCGAGCCCGCCGACCGCAAGGCGCTGATGGGCCTGCTGGCGCAGCTGGTCGATCTCAACAACGAAGCCTCCCGCGTGCCGCTGCGCGCGGAGGACGCGCTGGAGCATCTTGGGAAGGCTGGGTGAGGGGCTCCAGTTGTAGAGCGACACTGTCGCCCTCAATCTCGACTGTCATTCCCCGCGCAGGCGGGGAATCCAGTACCCCGCGGCGTCTCGATTCAACCGCTACCGTCTCGGAGTACTGGATCGCCCGGTCAAGCCCGGCGATGACAGCACGCCTCACATCCGCAGCAACGCCTGCCGATCGATCTTCCCCGTGCCGGTCTTCGGCAGCTCGTCGATGAAGATCACCTCGCGCGGATATTTGTAGGGCAGCAGCCTGGCCTTGACATAGTCCTGCAGCCTGCGCGTCGCCTCACTCTGGTCGACCGCTCGGCTGTTCATCACCACCACCGCCTTCAGCGTCATGCGACGGTCCGGCAGCTCGGCGGCGAACACCGCGCATTCGCGGATGTCGGGGTGATCGGCGAGGCACAGCTCGACCTCGAGCGGGTAGACCCACTGGCCGGAGATCTTGATGAGATCGTCGGCGCGGCCACGGAAGAAGTGGAAGCCGTCGGCATCCCGCACGAAGCGATCACCGGTGTAGATCCAGCCGCCCTCGCGGATGGTCTCGGCGGATTTGTCCGGCCGGTTCCAGTACAGCGGCGTGTTGGAATCGCCGCGCACCCACAGGATCCCTTCCTCTTTGTCGCCGACCTCGCGCCCGTCCTTGTCGCGCAGCGCGACCTCGTAGCCGGGAACGCGCAGGCCCGCAGCACCGAGCTTCTTCTGCTCGGGCCGGTTGGAGAGATAGATGTGCAGCACCTCGGTCGAGCCGAGGCCTTCGACGATTTCGAGCCCCGTGAGCGTCTTCCAGCCGTTGAAGACCTCGGCCGAAAGCACCTCGGCGGCGGAGAGTGCCATGCGCAGCGACGAGAAGTCCGTCTTGTCCGCGCCCTCGGCCTTGGTTAGCGCGGTGTACAGCGTCGGAAGGCCGAAGAAGATTGTCGGCTTGTACTGCTCGATCGCCGCGAAGATCGCTGCCGGCTTCGGCTGGCCCGGCAGCAGCAATGTTGCGGCGCCGGCCGAGAATGGGAAGGTGACGGAATTGCCAAAACCATAGGCGAAGAAGATTTTTGGCACCGAGAAGCAGATGTCGTCAGGCGTCAGCTTCAGTACGTTCCGCGCAAAGGCGGCATCCGTGTAGGCCATGTCGTGCTGCAGGTGCACTATGCCTTTGGGCCGTCCGGTCGAGCCGGAGGAGTACATCCAGAACGCCATTTCGTCGCGCCGCGTCGGCGCTTCCGCCAGCTCAGCAGAAAATTGCGCGAGCCAGCTCGCCGCCGCGAGCGCCCGCGGCGCCGCGTGCTCGCCGGCCGCGCCGTTGGCGACGATCAGCGTATGCAGCTTCGTCTCCTTGCAGGCCTCGGCATTGAAGCGGGCTACGAATTCTGCATCCGCCACCGCGACGGTCGCGCCGGAATCGGCGAGGTAGAATTGCAAGAGGTCCGGCGGCGTCAACGTATTGATCAGCAGCGGCACGAAGCCGGCGCGCACGGCGCCGAAGAAGGCGGCGGGGTAGGCCGGCGTGTCGTCGAGAAACAACAGCACGCGATCGCCGCGCTTCAGGCCAAGCGAGGCGAAACCGTTGCCCCAGCGGCAGGCCTCCGCGCAGAGCTCGGCATAAGTGCGCGTGCCTGCTGGCCCCAGGAGCGCGAGCTTGTCGCCGCGGCCCTTACCGAGATTGTCGAACAGCACGCGGCCGGCATTGTAGATGTCGGGAACGGCAAAGCCGATCTCGCGCGCGCCATCGCTGTCCGCTGGCACCTGGTCACGGATGTCATGGCTCATGCCGCATCTCCGCCCTTGTCTTCGGCGCCGTCTCCGGCGTTCCTGGCCGCCTCGTAGCGGGCCATGAAGGCCGGCGACATCGCGCGCAGCCGCGAATCGTCGATGCGGCCGGAGCGGGTGATGTAGCTGTAGGCGAAGTCCATCAGGGGAAGCTTCATGTGCTCGGCGAAATGTTCGTACCAGAACGCACTGGTGCGCGCCGCGTTGACGAGCTTCTGCACGATGGGCTTGCGCGCGGCCTGATAGCGATGCAGCGCGGTCGCAAGATGCGCATCCGACTCCAGCGCCTTGACGAGGGCGATGGCGTCCTCGATCGCGAGCCGCGTGCCCGAGCCGATCGAGAAATGTGCCGAATGCAGGGCGTCGCCGAGCAGCACCATGTTCTTGAACGACCAGTGCTCGTTCCATATCCAGGGAAAATTGCGCCAGACCGATTTGTTGGAGATGAGGCAATGGCCGCCGAGCGTGTCGGCGAACACCTCCTCGCAGACGCCCTTGGACTGCTCGACGTCCTTGTAGGCGAACCCATAGGCCTGCCAGGTGGCGTAATCGCATTCGACCAGGAAGGTGCTCATGGTCGGGGAATAGCGGTAGTGATGGGCGTTGAAGGCGCCGCGCTCGGTCTTGACGAAGGTCTGCGACAGCGTGTCGAAGCGTTTCGAGGTGCCGTACCAGACGAACTTGTTGGATGAGTAGGACAGCGACGTCCCGAAATCGCCCTCATAGGCGCGGCGCACCAGCGAGTTCAGCCCGTCGGCGGCGACGATCAGATCGTGGCCGTTGAGCTGGTCGATCGCCTGGATCTGCGTGTCGAAGCGCGGGGTCACGCCGACATCGAGCGCGCGCTGCTGCAGGAATCTGAGCAGATCCAGTCGCCCGATCGATGAGAAGCCGACGCCGTCGATGGCGACGCTGTCGCCATGCAGGTGCAGCGTGATGTTCTCCCAGCTCTCCATGTGCGGGGCGATCGCATCGACCGTATCGGGGTCGTCCGTGCGCAGGAACTCCAGCGCCTGGTCGGAGAACACGACGCCAAAGCCCCAGGTCGCGTCGGCCGGGTTCTGTTCGAACAGGTCGACCTGATCCTCGGGGTGACGCTTCTTCCAGAGATAGGCGAAGTAGAGCCCACCGGGCCCCCCGCCAATCACGGCGATCCGCAACGTCTGCCTCCCTAATTGACAGTATACTTACTATCTAGGGGTAGACTAATGTGCTCCGGTGTCCGGCGCCAGCGGAATTATTGCCAGCGCGCGGCACGCCAAAGCACATGTCCGGACACGCTCGTGCGCGTCCGAAACTGTCAGGTGCGAATCATAGCCAAACCGGGGCGGATTGGCCACCGGAGCGTCAGACGCAGCGCTTCACATAGACCCCGTTCACAAGAACCCTGGTGCAGCGGACCGCCGGCACCGGCTTGCGGACGACCACGGCTGCATTCGGGCCGGCGCAGCCGGCGCGAACGACGCCGCGCGCGCATACCACCGCGTTGGCGTCGGTGGTCTCGAAGGTCATGGTGGCGGCGAAAGCCAGAAGCGCAGAAGCAACGAGCAGCAATGAACGCATGTTGTCCTCCCGGGGCTTGTCGTGGTCGTAGCGGCCTTTCAAACAAGGATCGGTTAGTTTACGCCTCAGCACGCGAAAACCTTTGCGTCACGCACCGCAATTCATGCCGCGGACGAATTAAGCTCGCTCGGTCTCATCGCGCCGCGAAAGGCGCGAGCACCTCCTTGCAGGCCGGCGAGAGCGATGCCGCTCGGTTGGAAATGCATTGGATGATCCGGCCGCCGCCGGGCGCCACGCCGGCGCAGAGCGTGCGGATATCGGCGCCGCAAGCTGACCGCACGATGAACAGCTCTTCGCGTGGCAGCAATGGCCGCAGCACGATGGCGGCCGGAGCCGCGGCAGGCGCCGCCTCTGCGGCCGGTGCAGCAGCGGAAGCAGGCGCGGCCGGTCCGCCACCGAAAGCCGCGTTCACCGCCTTGGCGCAACCGGCCGACACCTTCGCCTTGTTCTTCTCCAGGCATTCGAGCGCGGGCGCGCCGCCGGGCGGCACGCTGGCGCAGACCTTGGGATAATCGCCGCGGCAGGCGCTCTTGATCGCGGAAACCTGCGCGGGGCTCGGCTGCTTTGCTGCTGCTGCCTTCGGCGCCGCCGCCGCTCCCGGCTTGGAAGCTGGCGCGGCGGCCGGCGCCGCTTCCGTTTTGGCCGGTTCAGACTTGGCCGGTTCAGATTTGGCCGGTTCAGATTTGGCGGGCGCTGCTTCGGTCTTCGGCGCGGCGGCCGGTTCGACCGCGCGAACCGCAGCTTGGCAGCCCGACGACAGGCTCGACATGTTCTTGGCGAGGCATTGATACGCCTCCACTCCGCCAGGCGTCACGCTCGAGCAATGCGCCATGAAGTCCGAGCGGCATGCGGACCGGATGGCGCTTTTCTGGGCCTCGGTCTGCGCGAACGCTCCTGTTGCAGTTGCGAAGAGTGCTGTCCCCAGCAACGCCGTGCGCGTCGATGCATGCTTCAACGTTTTGAACATTTGAATGAATTCCTGCCCGATCGGGAACGCCGACCATTCTGAAAAAGATATGCAAGCGCAATCGTCGCGAGGGTCAGCTCGCGAGCGACATCTTTGGCCGCTTCGGCCTCTACCGCAAGTCAATTATGCCGACGCAATTGGGGCGCGCGACTACGTCGTCAGTCTTACCATGCGCTTGCCGCGGTTCTCGCCTGCAAGCAATCCAATCAGCGCTTTCGGCGTGGTCTCAAGTCCATCGAGAATGTCCTCCTGCACCTTGAGCTTGCCGGATTTCACCCAAGCCTGGAGATCGGCGAGCGCGCGCTCGCTGTCCTTCATGTAGTCCATCACGATGAAGCCCTGCATGGTCAGCCGCTTCACCACGACCAGGCCGGGCACGCCGCGCGGGCCATGTGCGGCAGGCGCGCCGTCATATTGCGAGATCGCGCCACAACAGGCGATGCGGCCGTAGTTGTTCATCTGCGGCAGGCAGGCTTCGAGGATGTCGCCGCCGACATTGTCGAAATAGACGTCGATGCCTTTCGGGGCCGCTGCGCGCAGCGCCTTGAACACCGCGCCGTCCTTGTAGTCCACGGCGGCATCGAAGCCGAGCTCGGAGGTCAGCCAGTTGCACTTGTCGGCGCCGCCGGCGATGCCGACGACGCGGCATCCCCTGATCTTGGCGATCTGTCCGACGATCGAGCCGACCGAGCCTGCGGCTGCGGAGACCACGACCGTCTCGCCCTCTCTCGGCTTGCCGATCTCAAGCAGGCCGAAATAAGCGGTGAGGCCCGCGATGCCGAACACGCTGAGCAGGTGCGTCATCGGCTCGAGCTTCGGCATCTTGGTCAGATGCTTCGCCGGCACGGCGGCAAATTCCTGCCAGCCGGTGTCGCCGAATACGATATCGCCGGGCGCAAGCCCCGCTGCCTTCGAGTTGACGACCTCGGCGATGGCGCCGCCGGCCATGACACTGTTGGCTTCGACGGCGGAACGATAGGTCGCGCCGTGCATCCAGGCGCGGTTGGCCGCGTCGAGCGAGATGTAGCGTACGCGCAGCAAGGCCTCGCCATCCTTCGGCTCCGGCATCGCGCCCTCGACCATCTTGAAATGTTCGGGACCGAGCTTGCCGCTGGGCTTCTCCACCAGCAGGATCTGGCGATTGATGTTGCCGCTCATGGCGTTTCCCTTTTCATTTGCTTGACGATCATTGATGCAGCCGCCGCAAGGAAAGCGTGCAAGCCGCATGCGTCGTGCGCTGCATGAAGGCTAGATCGCCGCTTTCCATTTCACAACGGGAACATCCCGACAACGCGGCCGCACGCAAGGCGTGTTGCGTCGAGCGCGCCTTCCACAAACAAATGGTTCACCGCGCGACTGCCCACAGGCGAGCGCCTGAACGTGCCGATCTCGCTGCAGTTGGAGGAGGCGTTCAAGGCGATGGACGATTCCCCAGGCGCGAAGAATTAGCGCTTACTTCCCTTCTCCCCTTGTGGGAGAAGGTGGCGCGAAGCGCCGGATGAGAGGTTGCATCCGCGAGTCCTGTTGCGAGAGGCTCGCGCGCGGAGAGAGACCCCTCACCCGTCTCACCGCTACGCGGTGAGCCACCCTCTCCCACAAGGGGAGAGGGTGCAGTGTGCTTCGCAGCTAATTGTTATCAAACACCCGGTCGAGCGCCGCGTCATACGCCGCCTGCACCAGCTCCGGATGCAGCTTGCCCAGCGCCTCCATCATCACGCCGGAATTGATCTCGAGCACCTTCCATTCGCCGTTCACGCGAACCACGTCGATCGAAGCAAAGACGATGCTGATGGCGCACGCGGCATCGATCGCGAGCTTTGCGCAGGCCGCGCGGACTTCGCCGTCCTCCAGCAACACCGGCTTTGCGCCGGCATCGAGATTGTGCCGCCAATCCGAGCCGCGCTGCTTGCTGTAGACGACGAGCGGAGCATCATCGAGCAGCACCACGCGGACCTCCTCCTCGATCGCGATATAGGGCGAGATCACGAGCCCCGTACTCATCGAAAAGACCTCGCTGGCCGCCCGGTCGAGCTCCGCCTCCGTCGTCACCTTGAACACCGATCGCCCTGATGTCCCCTCGTTCGGCTTCACCACCACGCCCTGCGGATTTTCGGCGAGCTGCGCCAGCATCCCCTCGCGCCAATCGGCGCCGGCGACATGCACGCCCAGCTTCGGGTTGAGGAACAGCCGATGCGGAACGCAGGGCACCTCCGCCAGCGTCAGCGCCTCGGCGGTGGCCGATTTGTCATTGGCGAGGCGATGGGCGATGGCGCTGTTGAGGCCGATGTCGTAGCCGAAGGCGAAACGGCGCCGCGGCCCCCGGCGCATTGCGATCAGCCAGCCGTCGGAGCGGACATCGACCGCGATGCCCCTCTCGGCGCAATACCGCCTGATCGCCTGAACGAAGATCCGCTCGCCGCTTGCCATGGTGTTTCGTCATTCCTGTCGCCAAAAGCCGCAAAAATGCGGGCATCGGCGCCAAACCGGCTGAAAATCAGAGCTATTCTTAATGAAATTCTTGCGAGCGCGCCGGAAATTAAGTGCTGCAATGAAGGCCGGGAGGGAAAAGATATTATCCTCCACGCGCGCCAGGCAGCGGATTTCTTAATGATGTGACCAGTTCTGCCGCAAATGCCGGTTTGACCGGCAACAATTGCATCCGAAACGAGGTTGATTATTGGTCTCAATGGCGTAGATCACACACGCGAAATCCTCCGCCATGGCAAATGGTGCCGCCCCGATTTCAGGGCCGGGCAACGCTTTTGCCCTATAACCGCAGTATTCGGAATATCGAAAATCATGAGCGCGTTTTACCGAGAGAAGGTTCTTTCCGTCCACCACTGGACCGACACGCTGTTCAGCTTCCGCGCCACCCGCGATACCGGCTTCCGGTTCCAGAACGGCCAGTTCGCCATGATCGGCCTCGAGGTCGATGGCCGGCCGCTGCTGCGGGCCTACAGCATGGCGAGCGCCAACCACGAGGAAGAACTCGAGTTCTTCTCGATCAAGGTGCAGGACGGTCCGTTGACCTCGCGCCTGCAGAAGATCAAGGAAGGCGACACCATCCTGGTCGGCCGCAAGGCGACCGGCACGCTGATCACCGACAACCTGCTTCCCGGCAAGCGGCTGATGCTGCTCTCGACCGGCACCGGCCTTGCGCCCTTCGCCAGCCTGATCAAGGACCCCGAGGTCTACGACCAGTTCGAGTCCATCGTGCTGGTGCATGGCTGCCGTCAGGTCTCCGAGCTCGCCTATGGCGAGAAGCTGGTCGCGACCCTGCGCGAGGATGAGCTGTTCGGCGAGCTGCTCGCGGATAAGCTCGTCTATTATCCGACCGTGACCCGCGAGCCGTTCCGGAATCGCGGCCGCATCACCGACCTCATCAGCTCCGAGCAGATCTTCAACGACATCGGGCAGGGCCCGCTCGACATCGCAACCGACCGCATCATGATGTGCGGCAGCCCGGCGATGCTGGAAGAGCTGAAGCAGATGTTCGAGAGCCGCGACTTCGTCGAAGGAAGCGGCAACAAGCCCGGCCATTTCGTGATCGAGAAGGCCTTCGTCGAGCGCTAAGCACCACGCTCTCGTGTCCCGGACGCAGCGCCCCTTCGCCGGTGCGCTGCAGAGCCGGGGTCCATCTCGCCGCATCGTATGCTGTTGCATTCTGGGTCCCGGGTCTGAGCTTGCGCTTGCCCGGGACACTGCATGGCTTGCGCCGCCTCCAGCCTGACCCCATCCGACCCCTCTGCTGCACCGCAAAATCCGTCCATCCGGCCGATTGATTTGTCTCGGCCGAATTCGCTAGCCTGAAACAAGGGCCGCGTCATATCCGTATGACAGGCGAGGACGTATCGTACCGCCTCATGCTGGCGAGAGGATGGGAATCGTGGCCGACGACAACAAGACGCAGCAAGCCCCCAAACGCCTGCCGCTGGCGGAGGAGGGGATCATGGAAACCCTGCTGCTGCCCTTCTCGCCGCGCTTCATCGTGCTGACGATCTGCGCGGTGGTCACCGCGCTCCTGATCGGCATCGGCATCTCCGACGGCAAGATCTTCGACATCCTGCTGATTCCGATCCTGATCTTCGGCGCGCTGACCCTGCTCGGCGTCCGCGATCTCCTGCAGAAGAGCCACGCGGTGCTGCGCAACTACCCGATTTCGGCGCATATCCGCTTCCTGCTCGAAGAGATCCGCCCCGAGATGCGGCAATATTTCTTCGAGAGCGAGAAGGACGGCATG
This sequence comes from Bradyrhizobium sp. NBAIM03, assembly GCF_020194055.1. Lineage (NCBI taxonomy): Bacteria > Pseudomonadati > Pseudomonadota > Alphaproteobacteria > Hyphomicrobiales > Nitrobacteraceae > Bradyrhizobium > Bradyrhizobium sp. NBAIM03. The sequence continues at coordinate 112,728 of NZ_JADYVS010000019.1, forward strand.
CCGTTCTCGCGCGACACCCGCGCGGTGGTCTATCAGCGCGCCAAGATGGAGCTCGACAAGCGTCCTTTCGGCACCCAGGAGGACGTCTATCGCGAGGGCTACGAGTGGATGCATCACTCGGTCTCGCCGAAGGCGCATGCCACGGAGAAATTCCGTGTGGTGATCGGTGGGCCGGACTGCGCAAAGCCCTATTCGGCCTCGGTGTTCAATATCTCCGCGATGAGCTTCGGCGCGCTCAGCCCGAATGCGGTGCGGGCATTGAATGCCGGCGCCAGGAAGGGCGGTTTCGCGCACGACACCGGCGAGGGCGGCGTCAGCCCCTATCACCGCGAGATGGGCGGCGACATCATCTGGGAGATCGGCTCGGGCTATTTCGGCTGCCGTCATCTCGACGGCAGCTTCGATCCCGAAGCGTTCGCGCGCGTCGCCGGCGACGACCAGATCAAGATGGTCGAGCTCAAGGTCAGCCAGGGTGCCAAGCCCGGCCATGGCGGCGTGCTGCCGGCGGCCAAGGTCTCCGAGGAGATCTCCAAGATCCGCGGCGTCGCCATGGGCGAGGACTGCATCTCGCCGGCCTCGCACCGCGCCTTCTCGACGCCCGTGGGCATGATGCAGTTCATCGCCGAGATGCGCCGCCTTTCGGGCGGCAAGCCGGCCGGCTTCAAGCTCTGCATCGGCCATCCCTGGGAGTTCCTGGCGATCTGCAAGGCGATGCTTCAGACCGGAATCTATCCTGATTTCATCGTCGTCGACGGCAATGAGGGCGGCACCGGTGCCGCGCCGCTCGAGTTCATGGATCATCTGGGGATGCCGATGCGCGAGGGCGTCAATTTCGTCCACAACGCGCTGGTCGGTATCAATGCGCGCGACCGCATCAAGATCGGCGCCTCCGGCAAGATCGCGACCGCCTTCGACATGGCGCGCGCCATGGCGATCGGCGCCGATTGGTGCAATTCGGCGCGCGGCTTCATGTTCTCGCTCGGCTGCATCCAGTCGTTGAGCTGCCATACCGACCGCTGCCCGACCGGCGTGGCGACGCAGGACCCGACGCGGGCGCGCGCGCTCTATGTGCCGCTCAAGATCGACCGCGTGCACAATTATCACCATGCCACGCTGCACTCGCTGACCGAGCTGATCGCCGCGGCCGGGCTCGAACATCCGCAGCAGCTGCGGCCAATCCATTTCAGCCAACGGACGTCGACGACCCAGGTGAAGTCCTTTGCGCAGCTCTATCCGGCGCTGCGTCCGGGCGAGCTGCTCGAAGGCACGGAAGACCCGCGGTTCCGCGACGCCTGGCAGATGGCGCGCGCCGAGACGTTCCAGCCGGCGTTGTAAGATGCGGGCTGCGGCTGCCGTAGGCCAGGGACCTCAAATTGCCGAGAACGGAGGGTAGGGTTTAACGGCTGGTTCAACTTTGGGTGTAGATTCGCCCCATGGACGAGCGACGCGACAAGGCCCGACATCGCGTGCTGAAGGCCGGAACGATCGAGTTCGGCGGCGGCGCGATCGACTGCACCGTCCGCAATCTCTCCGATACCGGCGCCGCACTCGACGTCGCCAGCCCCGTCGGCATTCCCGATCATTTCACCCTGTTCGTCCAGGCCGACGGCACGCATCGGACCTGCACGGTGGTCTGGCGCAAGGAAAAGCGGATCGGGGTCAGGTTCGGGTGATGATGTTTCCCTCTCCCCTTGTGGGAGAGGGTGGCTCGCCGCGTAGCGGCGAGACGGGTGAGGGGTTCTATCCGCGAATCCAATTTTCGATTGAATGTGCGGAGACAACCCCTCATCCGGCGCTTCGCGCCACCTTCTCCCACAAGGGGAGAAGGAAAAGCGGGTGCGCCGTCACCTGCTACCCCGTCTCGACCTCAGTCAATCGGCTCGCCAATATCTTGTCGATCCTTCGCCCATCGAGATCGACCACCTCGATGTGCCAGCCGCCGAAATCGAAGGCATCGCCGACATCGGGCAGCATGCTGAACTGTTGCAGCACGAGGCCTGCGACCGTGTTGTAGCGGTGCGGCGGCAGCTCGATGCCGAGCAGCTCGCCGAACTCGTCGACCGGCATCCAGCCGGAGACCAGCAGCGAGTCGTCGTCGCGCCTGATGAAGGCCGGCTCGGGCGGTCCCTCCTCGGAATGAAAGGCGCCGACGATCGAGTAGAGGATGTCGGCGGCGGTCACCATGCCCTCGAAGGCGCCGTATTCGTCGTAGACGAGCCCGACGTGAACCGGGGCCGCTTTCAGGATGGTCAGCACGTCGCGCGCATCTGCCGACACCGGGATGCCGGGCGCCTCGCGCACGAGCGCGCGCAGGTCCGGGCTGCGTTCGTTCATATAGGCGATCAGCAAATCCTTGGCCTGCAGCACGCCGATCGGCTTGTCGCGGTCGCCGTCGGAGACGGGAAAGCGCGAATGCGGGCTCTTGGCGATGATGTCCTGGATGGCGGCGGGATCGTCGTTCAGGTCGATCTCGTCGACCTCGGTGCGCGGCGTCATGACCGCGCCGACCGGCCGGTCGCCTAGCCGCATCACGCCGGCGATCATCTCCTTCTCGCCGGGCTCGAGCACGCCTGCGCTCTCGGCCTCGCTGACGAGGTGATGGATCTCGTCCTCCGAGACTTTTTCCTCGGCCTTGCCGCCGCGGCCGAGCAGCGTGAGGATCAGTTTGCCGGAGACGTCGAGCAGAAACACGAGCGGCAGCGATATTTTCGCAAGCGCGTGCATCGCCGGCGCGACCCGCACCGCGATGCTTTCAGGATCGCGCAGCGCCACCTGCTTCGGCACCAACTCGCCGACGATCAAGGTGCCGTAGGTGATGAGCGTGACCACGATGCCGACGCCGACGATGTCGGCAATGCCCTTGGACAGGCCGAGCTCGAGCAGCCATTGCGTCAGCCGCTGCCCGAGCGTCGCGCCCGAGAACGCGCCGGAGAGCACACCGACCAGCGTGATGCCGATCTGCACCGTCGAGAGGAACTTGCCGGGATCGGCCGCCAGCGTCAGCGCCCGCTCGGCGCCGCGCACGCCCTTGGCCGCGAGCAGCGACAGCCGCGCTGGGCGCGATGACACCACGGCCAGCTCCGACATGGAGAGCAGGCCGTTGATGACGATCAGGACGACGACGATGGCGAGTTCGAGCGAAAGCATTGACGTTCCGGAGGTAAGCAAGTGTGGCCGGGCTGCCGGCAAGCCACTGATATAGGTATTCAGTGCGGAAGTGCTGGCGATTCTGCTTATTCGTCGCCGAAAGGGAACCCGTGCGCGACGGCGTTCCCAAAGGCGTCCGCGACGACTTGACACCCCGCGGAACTACGGATCGTTGCTTAACGAGCCCTTAGTGGCCGCCCGCTAGCTTTTGCCCTTGCAAGAATAGACCCGGGGACCTGAGGATGCGGATCGGAAAGCTTTTCGCGCTGTCGATGCTGACGGTGACGGTGTTTGCAGTCATCCTCGGCGCCGAGGTGCTAATACCGCAGGCGCGCATCTTCACCGATCGCTCCGATGCGATCAAGACGGTGGAGGCATTTGGCGCGACGCTGCTGGCCAACCAGCACGTCGCCAGCCTTCGCGCTCCCTATATCGGACCGATCTTCCAGGAAGGCGCTGCAACGCAGGCGCAGCTCGAAGTTGCCGCGAAGGCCGCGAAAACGGCCGAGGAGGGCTTCGAGGCCGCGAGGCGCGCCGTCATGGTGCTGGACGGCGGCGGCGCCATCGCCGAGAATCTTGACCGTGCCGCGCGGCGGCTGAAGGAAGTCACCACGGCGGCCGATCGCGCGATGAGCGTTCCGCTGGCGGCGCGCGACGGCGCCGCGACCAAGGGATTCCTCCCCGGCGTTGCCGAGGTCATCGGCCACATCGAACCGGTCATGAACAAGCTCGAGGCGAAGGTCATCAACGCCGATTCCTCGCTTGCGGCGCTGTTGAACCTGGCGCGGACGGCGCAGGATCTGCGCGTTTCGGCCGGCAGCCGCGCGGCCACGCTGTCCCCGGCGCTCACTGCGCGCCGTCCGCTCACCGCGGCCGAACTGTCGCTGATGGATCGCATGCAGGGGCGCGTGGAGGTCGATCGCGAGCGCATCGAGGCCGGTCTCGAACAGCTCGAAAATCCCGTCCGCATCGCCACCGCACTGAAGGCGGCTACGGAATCCTATTTTGGAAAAGCCGCGGTTGCCGTGGACAAGGAGATTCCTGCAGCACGGACTGACGGTAAGTACGCCGGCACCGCCGACGAGCTGGCGAAGATCATCGTGCCGGCCATCCAGATGTTCTACGGCGTGCGCGACGCTGCGCTGGCGGAAGCCGCCGAGCGCGCCTCGGCCGCTCGCGACGGCGCGTTGGCGATGCTCGCGCTCGCCGGCGTCGCCGTGCTGGCCCTGCTCGGCACGCTCGGTGGCGTGACCATCATGCTGCGCAGGCGCGTGGTGACGCCGCTCGGCCGGATCGCCGACGTGATCGGAGCGCTCGCCGCCGGGCAGCACGAGGTCGAGATTCCCGCGACGGGCCGCAGCGACGAGATCGGCCAGGTCGCCGGCTCGCTCCAGCATTTCAAGGATTCGCTGCTCGCCAAGAAGTCCGCCGACGAGGCGGCCGCGATCGAGGCGGAAGCGAAGCTGAAGCGCAGCCAGCGCATGGATCAGATCGCGCGCGAGTTCGAAGCCATGATCGGCGACGTCATCAACACCGTCTCGTCGGCATCCTCGGAGCTGGAAGTCTCCGCGGGAACGCTGACGAGCACGGCCGAGCAATCGGAAAAGGTCACGGCGACTGTTGCGGCCGCATCCGAGCAGGCCTCCACCAACGTGCAGACCGTTGCCGCCGCGGCCGAGGAGATGGCCTCGTCGGTCGACGAGATCAGCCGTCAGGTTCAGGATTCCGCGCGCATCGCCGGCGAGGCCGTGCAGCAGGCCGGGCGGACCAACGAGCATGTCGGCGAGCTCGCCAGGGCTGCGGGGCGGATCGGCGACGTCGTCGAGCTCATCAGTCAGATCGCCGGCCAGACCAACCTTCTGGCGCTCAACGCCACCATCGAGGCGGCGCGCGCCGGCGAGGCCGGTCGCGGCTTCGCGGTCGTCGCGTCCGAGGTCAAGGCGCTGGCCGAGCAGACCGCCAAGGCGACCGGCGAAATCAGCCAGCAGATCTCCGGCATCCAGGCCGCGACGGAGGACTCCGTCGGCGCCATCAAGTCGATCGGCGACACCATCTCCCGCATGTCCGAGATCGCGTCCGCGATCGCCGCGGCGGTCGAGGAGCAGGGCGCAGCGACGCGCGAGATCTCACGCAATGTGCAGCAGGCCGCACGCGGCACCCAGCAGGTCTCCGCCAGCATCGTCGACGTGCAGCGCGGCGCGAGCCAGACCGGATCGGCCTCCTCCAACGTGCTCGCATCGGCGAGATCGCTGTCCGGCGAGAGCAGCCGGCTCAAGGTCGAGGTCGGAAAATTCCTCGACGCGATCCGCGCGGCGTAGAACGTCGCGATATCAGAGCTGATCGCTGCAAAGGAGGTGCGCTCCCTCTCCCGCTTGCGGGAGAGGGTCGGGGGAAGGGTGTTTCCACAATGGGACAATCCCCAAGAGGAGAAAGCCCTCACCCGGCGCTTCGCGCCGACCTCTCCCGCAAGCGGGAGAGGTGAAACGGCCATCACCTGATTTCATCGCGCCCGAGCCGCAGCTCAGAACTCCCCGTGCAGCCGCCCCGAAAACACCGACACCGGTCCGCGGTCGGCATTGTAGGCGGGGTTGACGATGAGCTGGTAGTCGGCGGTGAGGGTGATGTTCTTGTTCACCGCATAGGCGTAATAGGTTTCGAGGATACGTTCCTTGCGGTAGTTCAGCGCGCCGTCGCCGACCAGCACACCGAGGCCGCCGGCGGCGAGGAAGTCGCGATAATCCTGCGAGATCGCATTGATCGCGCCGCCGACGCCGATCACGTCGTCGGGTCGGCCCCAGGTCGTGCCTTTGATCGAAACGCCGCCGGACAGGCTGCGATGAATGTCGGTGAAGGCCAGCGTTTCTGTCTTGCCGTCGTTCCAGCTCCAGCGGCCGAACAGGCCGACATCGTCGGTGATCGCCTGCTCGAGGTTGAGCACGTAGCCGTACTTCAGGCGGCCGCGGCGGGTCTGCGCGATGTCGAGATTGAGCGCGGGATTGTCCAGCGTCTCGCGGAAGCTGCCCATGTTGGCGCTATCGAGCCAGCCGATGGTCCTGAGCTTGCCCGGTCGGCCGAACAGCGAGAAGCGCGTCTCGAGCTCGAGCAAATATTGACCGCGCTCCCCGACCCTGGTGTCGAAGTGATTGGCGTTGGACTCGGAGACCATCAGGAAATAGCCGCCGCGTAGCGCCCATTGCTTCTGGTTGAGCTCGGCGGTGACGCCGTAGGTGAGACCGACCTTGTCGGCGGAATAGTCGAAGGCGCCGGGCGCCCAGATCGACCAGTTCATGAAATCCCGGCGCGTATCCTTGGCGTAGGCATTGCCGTCGAACACGTCGATCACCGGAAACTTGCCGGCCTGAATCGTCAGGCGCGACACGTCGACCTTCTGCCCCAGCTGCAGCTGACCGCTCGCCAGTTCCTCCTGCTCGCCGCCGAATCCAAACGTCTGGCGCACGAACAGGCGCGAGGTGTTGTAGTGCGGATAGGGGAAGTTCGACTTCTGCGCCTCGCCGTTCGGAAATCCGGCCGCACCGACCGTGTCGTTCAGTCCAAATCCCTGCAGCAGCTCGGGATTGTAATAGACCTCGCCGCCGTCCCACAGCCGCGCGTTCAGGAACAGGCTGTTGCTCCAGGTCGCTTTGGCCTGCCGCGATGGCGACAGCGAGTTCGGCCCGGTATAGAGCGCGGGAAAGGATGGATAGCCTTGCGGAAGATAAGTGGTCTGGCCGTGAATCTCCCAGCGGTCCGATTCGGTGTCGATCAGTGAGCTCTTCGGATCATAGCTAGGCAGGCCCGGCCAATCGACCTTGCGGTTGAGGCCGAGCCTGACCTGCTGGAAGTCGAGCGACGAGGACGTGTATTGCGCGCCTGTGGAGAAGGCGACGTTGGCGCCGTCGAAGCGGCTGTAGAGATATTCGAGCCGCGCGCTCCAATGCGGCGCGAAGGCGTATTCGAGGCCGGCGCCTGCGACCCAGCCGGGCCGCGTGTTCAGGATCTTCGGGATTTCGGCGCCGGAGGCCGGCGCGTCGAAATAGCGCTCGCCCATCCAGGCGAAGCCGCCGGTGGCATAGATGAGCCAGGGACCGCTGGTGTAGCCGACGCGGCCGCGCACGCTCGCGGCGTAGTCCCATTGCTGGGTGACGGTGTTGGCGGGCGTTGCCAGGAACGAGACGATCGAGTTCGAGGTGATGTAGTTGGGAAACGTAAAATCGCCTTCGACGCCGACCAGCCAGCCGGAGTTGAGGCGGTAATTGTAGCCCGCCTGCACGCCGCCGATCATGCCGCTGAAGACGCCGCTGTCGCCGAGTGCGGTGCCGTCGTTCAGCGCGAAGCGCGACGAGCCGCGGCTGTAGCCGGCATGCGCGCCGATATAGAGACCGGTCCAGTCATACACCGCTCTCAAGGCCGGCTCCTTCAGCGGCAGATCGGCCGCGCGGCCGGCGGCCGGAAAAGCCAGCACGCCCGTGGCAATCGCCGCGGCCGTTCGCAAGCACCGGTGTCTGTGACCTCTCAACGCCAAACGCACGCCCCCAAACGCGAATGTGTCCCACCCGCCGCGATATCCCTGCCGGGTCGCGGCGATTCTGTCACCAGGCCTCCGCGTTCGAGGCGACCGGCCGGGATGGTCTCGATTCGCCTCGACTTCGTCCCAAGCTCCTGAATCTGCGACAAGCCTTATTGCGAATAATTCGCAATAGCAACTGATCCCCATCGCCATAGAGGAGAGTTCGCACCACTATGTGACGCGGCTGCAACATCGCCCCTCTGCTCAGCAACCGGTGGCGATGCCGGCACCGACTCCCCAGACCCAGCCGGGCTGCTTGGCTTCGGCCGAGGTGGTGGTGGATGCGATGCTGCCGGCAACAGTGAGAGCAGCGAGAGCTGCGGCGGCAATCTTGGTCTTGATCGACATTTGAAACTCCATCCGGGGTTGAGGCGGTCCGTTGTGGCCCGCGTGCCCAGTTGGACGGAGGCTGCTCGCGTCCGGTTCGAAGACTGCAAACGTGCTCGCGAAGAATAGATCTTTCCTGAATGAATCCAGGAAGATGCCCCCTAGCCGAGGGGACCCTTGGCAAGCCTGTTCACGTCGAAGTTATCGACCTCACCCAGCAGCTCGCAGAACGCCGTCGCGCCCTGATCGAGCAGCTGCTCGCCCTTCTCTGGCTGCGCCAGCGTCGCGTTGCCGACGGCACCGCTGGTGTTGAGATCCTGCGCCTGCCAGGCGAACGGCGCCGGCCGCTGCGTCGACAGCCAGCGATACTGCTGCTCGATCGCGATGCTGCTCGCGGGAAAATCGGCGATCGCATCCTTGTGCACCTGATCCGGATAGCGCGCCAGCATGATCGAGGTTTCGACCGCGCCGCCGTGAATGCCGTGCCGCACTTCATCGGCCGGGAACAATTTGTCGGCGCCTGAGAGCCGCGACCACGACGTCGTCACCACGAACAGCTTGTGATGCGCACGCAGGTCCTGCGCGACCAGCATCATCGCCGCGCTGTTGCCGCCATGGCTGGTGACGATGACGAGCTTCCTAACGCCGCGGCGTGCAACGTCCGCGCCGATCGCTGCCCATTTCCTCAGCGCGATTTCAGTCGGCAGCGTCTGCGTGCCGGGATAGTCGATATGTTCGGTGGAGATCCCGACCCGTTCGACCGGAAGGAAGGTCGCCGCAACGCTGGCGGGCAACAGTTCGCGCACACGTGCGAGGTAGGCGTCCGCGATCAGCACGTCCGTCGTCAGCGGCAGATGCGGACCGTGCTGCTCGGTTGCCGCCAGCGGCAAAACCGCGATCCAGCGCGACACCTCGCCGGGGCTCGCATCAGCCCAGTCGATGTCGATCCAGTCGCGGGAGGGCGTCATCGAGGTTTCCTTGCCCGAATTTGTCACGTAATTTGCGGTTTGAGGGGATGCGGGCCCGGGCGGCTCGCATCCCCTGATGTCATGCGGTTCTATCGCGTTGCCTTCACCCGGACCAGACGCGATTGGGCCAGCCACGATCGACGGAGTGCCATTATGACCCCCTTTCATCTGCGGCGAGCGTTAATTGCGGGCTTGTTGGCCGCTCTCGCCTCCTTTGCGCCGGCGCGCGCCCAAACGCTGGACAAGGTCACCTTCGGCACCAACTGGGTCGCCGAGGCCGAGCATGGCGGCTTCTTCCAGGCGGTCGCCGACGGCACCTACAAGAAATACGGCCTCGACGTCACCATCGTCCCCGGCGGCCCGAACGAGAACAACCGGATGCTGCTGATCGCCGGCAAGATCGATTTCTTCATGGCCGCGAACACGCTGATGTCGTTCGATGCCGTCGCCAACAACGTTCCCGTCATCACCATCGCCGCGATTTTCCAGAAGGATCCGCAGGTGATGCTGACGCAGCCTGATGCCAAGGTCGCCAAGATCGAGGACCTCAAGCCGCTGACGCTGTTCGTCTCCAAGGAAGGCATGACCAGCTACTTCCAGTGGCTGAAATCCGAATACGGCTTCAGCGACAAGAACGTCCGCCCCTATAATTTCAATCCGCAGCCCTTCATCGCCAACCCGAAGAGCGCGATGCAGGGTTACGTGACCTCCGAGCCGTTTGCGGTGGAGAAGGCCGCCGGCTTCAAGCCCAACGTGCTGCTGCTCGCCGATTACGGCTTCAACACCTATTCGACGCTGATCGAAACCCGCCGCGAGATCGTCGAGAAGAAGCCAGACCTCGTGCAGCGCTTCGTCGATGCCTCCATGATCGGCTGGTACAATTACCTCTACCGCGACAATTCCGCCGGCAACGCCCTGATCAAGCAGCTCAACCCGGAGATGACCGACGATCTCCTGGCCTATTCCGTCGTCAAGATGAAGGAGCACGGCATCGTCGATTCCGGCGACAGCTTGAAGAACGGCATCGGCGCGATGAGCGACGAGCGCTATGCCTCCTTCTTCAACAAGATGGTCAAGGCCGGGGTCGTGAAGGCGGATCTCGACTACCGCAAATCCTACACGCTGCGCTTCGTCAACAAGGGCGTCGGCATCGAGCTGCGCCCGAACAAGCCGTAAATGCTGAGATCAGGCACGCCGGTGAGGCTGGCGCCCACCTCTCCCGAAGGGAGAGGTCGCATCGCATCGCCAGATGCGGTGCGGGTGAGGGGTAACGCTCCCTCGTTGGACCTGAGGCCCCTCACCCGGCGCTGCGCGCCGACCTCTCCCCGCTGGGGGGAGGTGACGTGCCCCGCCATGTTCAGCGCGTGATGACAGAGAGCAGAACCGCGCCCGCCGTCGAGGCCAGCCTGACGCATCTCGCCGTCAGCCTGCGTGGCGTGACGAAAACTTACGACAACGGCGTGATGGCGCTCGGCCCGTTCGACCTTGCCGTCCGCAAGGGCGAGTTCATCTCGCTGCTGGGACCCTCCGGCTGCGGCAAGTCGACGGTGTTGCGGCTCGTCGCAAGCCTCACAGCGCCGTCATCAGGCACGGTGCGGGTGGCGCGTCATGAGGGCGAGGCGCAGCCAGGTCACGGCATCGGCTTCGTGTTTCAGGAGCCGACCCTGATGCCCTGGGCCAACGTCCGCGAGAACGTGCGCCTGCCGCTGAAGCTCGGCGGCGTGCCGAAGGGGGAGGGGCGCGCGCGTGCCGACGCGGCGCTAGCCAGCGTCGGCCTTGCTGATTTCGCCGATGCCTTTCCGCGCGAGCTCTCCGGCGGCATGAAGATGCGGGTGTCGCTGGCGCGTGCGCTTGTCACCGATCCCGATATCCTCCTGATGGACGAGCCGTTCGCCGCGCTCGACGAGATCACGCGCTTCCGCCTCAACAACGATCTGCTGGCGCTGTGGCGAGGCTTACGCAAGACCGTCATCTTCGTCACCCATTCGGTGTTCGAATCCGTCTATCTGTCGCAGCGCGTCGTCGTCATGACGGCGCGCCCCGGCCGCATCCAGGCCGACATCCGCATCGAGACGGTCGAGCCGCGGGGCGAGGAGTTTCGCACCTCGACGGCCTATTCCGATTATTGCCGACGCGTGTCGGCCGCGCTGGCGCCGTCCTATTCGGGGCAGTCGACGCTATGAACGCTCAAGCTCCCGTGCCCGCAAAATCGTCCGGCGCGCAACGCGCGATGCGCTTCGTGCTGCCCGTCATCGTCTTCGCAGCCGGCCTCTTTGCCTGGGAACTCGTGGTCCGCATCAGGGAGATCCCGCCTTACGTGCTGCCGGCGCCCTCCGTCATCGTGCTGACACTGATCAAGGACTGGGCGGTGCTGTCACAATCGCTGGCGACCACGCTTGTCACCACGCTCGAAGGTTTTGTCGCCGCCAGCATCGGCGGCATCGCGCTGGCGCTGCTGTTCAACCAATCGAAATGGGTGGAATATTCGCTGTTCCCCTATGCCATCGTGCTGCAGGTGACGCCTGTCATCGCGATCGCGCCGCTCTTGCTGATCTATCTGGAGCAGCAGACCGCGGTGGTCGTCTGCGCCTTCATCGTCGCCTTCTTCCCGGTGCTGTCGAACACCACGCTCGGGCTAAACTCGGTGGACCGCAACCTCGCCGGCCTGTTCCAGCTCTATGGCGCATCGAAGCCGCAAACCCTGCGCTTCCTCAAGCTGCCGGCGGCGCTGCCCTACATTCTCGGCGGCCTGCGCATCGCCGGCGGGCTGTCGCTGATCGGCGCGGTCGTGGCCGAGATCGCGGCCGGAACGGCCGGCGCCGGCTCCGGGCTCGCCTACAGGATCGCCGAGTCAGGCTATCGCTTGAACATACCCCGCATGTTTGCCGCGCTGCTTCTGTTGTCGCTGGCCGGGATTGTCATCTATGGGGTGCTGGCGCTAGTTTCCCACCTCGTTTTACGGCGCTGGCATGAGAGCGCGCTTGGAAAGGAAAACTGATGGCTGCCGGTTCGATTTCGTCCGAAAAGATCGACCTTCTGATCTATGGGCCGGTGCGGCCGATCCTCGAGAACGGGTTTTCCGATCATTTCGTCGTACACAAGGCAGAGACGCGCGGCGATCTCGAGCGGCTGACGCCCGCGGTGCGCGACAAGATCCGCGGCGTCGCGGTGACCTACCACACCGTGCGCGCGGACAAGGACTCGCTGTCGCAGCTGCCGAAGCTGGAGATGGTGGCGAGCTTCGGCGTCGGCTACGACCACGTCGACGCCAAATATGCGGCCGAGCACGGCATTATCGTGACCAACACGCCCGACGTCTTGACCGAGGAGGTCGCCGACGTCGCGATGGGCCTTCTGATCTCCACCTTGCGCGAGTTCATCAAGGCCGACCGCTATGTCCGCTCCGGGCTCTGGCAGACCCAGAACTATCCGCTCAGCGTCGGCTCGCTGCGCGACCGCAAGGTCGGCATCGTCGGCATGGGCCGGATCGGCCAGGCCATCGCGCGCCGGTTAGATGCCTCGCTGGTGCCGGTGGTCTATCACTCCCGCAATCCCTCCAAGGACGTCTCGTACAAGCACTATCCTGACCTGATCGAGATGGCGAAAGCGGTCGACACGCTTGTTGTGATCGTGCCCGGCGGTGCCAGCACCAACAAGATGATCAATGAAGAGGTGCTCAAGGCGCTCGGCCCGCGCGGCGTGCTGGTCAACGTCGCCCGCGGCTCGGTGATCGACGAGCCGGCGCTGATCCAGGCGCTGAAATCCGGCACCATTCTCGCCGCCGGGCTCGACGTGTTTGCGGCCGAGCCGAACGTGCCCGACGAGCTCAAGACCATGCAGAACGTCGTGCTGCTGCCGCATATCGGCTCGGCCTCGGTGGTGACGCGCAACGCCATGGACCAGCTCGTGGTCGACAATCTCAAGGCCTGGTTCGCCGGCAAGGCGCCGCTGACGCCGGTTGCGGAAACGCCGGTCAAGGGACGCTGATGATCGCTCGTCGCCTTCTCGCATATGTCGTTGCGGCCTGCCTGGCCGCGATCGGCGCCGTCGCGGCCTCCTTGGCCGCGATCGGCATCGCGCATGCGCAGGATGCGGCGAGCCTGAAGAAGCAGATGCCCGGACAATGGGAGCTCTCGACCACCGAGCGCAGCAAGACCTGCGTCGTCACGCTGAAGGCTGACGCCGCAGGCCAGGGTTTCAAGCTGGAGCTGGAGCCGTCCTGCAAGACCGCGCTGCCCTTCACCAAGGACATCGTGGCCTGGAGCGTGAGGGGCCTCGACATCGTGCGCCTGCAGGATGCGACCGGCGAAGCCGTGATCGACTTCACCGAGGTCGAGGCCGGCATCTTCGAGGGCCTGCGCCAGGGTGAGGGCGTCTACATTCTGCAGGATCTCGCCGCCGCGCGCTCGATGGCGAAGTCAATGGACCAGATGATCGGCGATTGGTCGATGGTGCGCCGCAACGGCCAGCCGGTGTGCGGGCTGACCCTGACCAACACCGAGGCTGATGCGGACAATTTCCAGGTTTTCCTCAAGCCGAGATGCGACGCCACGATCGCGCAGTTCAACCCGACGCAATGGCGCCTCGAGCGCGGCCAGATCATCCTGATGTCGAAATCCGGCGAAGCCTGGCAATTCGAGGCCGACGACAACGCGCAGTGGCGCCGCGTCCCCGACACCGCCGATCCCCTGATCATGCTGCGGCAGTAGGGCGTGGGCCGAGACCGCTAAGGCCGCGCGGCGTTTGGTCGTGCCCTGACGGGACGAACTCGGATGGGCCAAAAATCGCCTTGACCCAGAATATTGCCGGCTCGAACTTTTCTCGCATCTGGAGAGACCAAGACAAGGAATCGTTCAAACTCGATCGGGCTTTGACATGAAATTCGTTGCCCTGGCCTTTTCGTGCCTTCTGCTTGTCGCGACGCCCGCCAGCGCGAATGACAGCCGCACCTTCAATGCGATGGTCGCGTTGGCCAATCGCGGAGATGCGGAGGCGCAATATCATGTCGGCATGATGCACAATAACGGCATCGGCACACAGCAGGATCGCAGCCAGGCATTCGAGTGGTTTCAAAAATCGGCCGCGGCCAACGATCCGCTCGGAGCCTACAAGCTCGGCTGTTATTATGACGGGCAAGGCGTGGGCGTCGTCGCAACAAATCCGGATCAGGCATTGAAGTACAAGCTTGTGTCCGCCAAGGCCGGTTACGCGCGTGCCCAGCACGACGTCGCTCTCATGTATGACCGACAAGGGAATTCGGAAGAAGCGCTGAAATGGTGGAAGATGGCGGGCGACCAGGGTCTCCCCAGCGCCCTCTTCAGCCTGTCCCGCGCATATTCCGCAGGAAAGGGCACGCCGAGGGACGTGTCCCTGTCGTATGCCTATTTCAAGCTGTCGAAGGTGGCGCCGGCCAAGAATGTCAACGAGATGGCTTCGATGTTATCGAAGCCTGAGCTCGAGAAGGCCGAGAAACTGGTTGCGGAATGGAAGCCGCAACCGACCGCTCTGACGCTGAAGGCATTCGCCGGCATCACGGCCGCGGAAGACCATTTGAAAGCCGCCAAGAACCAGGCGTTCTGATCGTCTAGATCAACCGCAACCCCCTCAAGCTCGCATGCCCGTTCTTGCCGACGATGATGTGGTCGTGCACGGCAATCCCGAGCGGTTTTGCGATGTCGATGATCGCCCTGGTCATCTGGATGTCGGCCTGCGAGGGCGAGGGATCGCCGCTGGGGTGGTTGTGCAGCAATCTACGACTTTGCCGATCATATTGAATATACGGTGTTTTCCGCGAGCGCCTCAGCCGTAGGGGTCGGGTATAGGGGACGGTAAGCTGTGACGATTTGTGATCATTCACGTTGCTTCACATCCGATCTCACAAAATAATTTTTGATCCCTCGCGGTCACGACCGCAAGTCGACTTCAGCCCTGCACCAGACATTCTGAGTCGAGCACTGAAACGGCGGCCAAGAGCGGACCAATCCGCAAAAGCTGCGTTGAAGTTCGCTCGGACCAGCAGCGAAAGTCAGCGTTCGATTGTCTCCTGATCCCGTATGATCTGCGATAGCAGAGAACTTGTGATTTGCAGACTATCTCGAAGCGTCGCGAGCTTGTGATCCGATAGAACGGGCCGGCGCTCTGCGAGCCTAAGAACACATTCGAAAACCGAATCCGAATTACGCACCAACAGAAGCAGGTGCTCTCCGCTTGGACCATTCGATCCAGATAGCCAATTTTTCGCAGTTCTTTCGTTCGCCCCTGTCCATTTCATGAGCGTTTTGAGAGCCTGGTGGCTATGTCCGAGCTCACATCTTAGCACGTCGGCGATGAGAGTAGCGTAGCAAGCTCGGTCAATATGGCGACCATTGATCGGAATTTCGTTGCCCGTTTTCGGAAGCATGTTTCCCTCCGAACTTGGTATATGTGTTGCCAACACTGAGGCATGACTTCGTGACGTTCGTGAGGCGCCGATGGAATTCTCTCAGCTCTCGGGCGAGCCTTCCGGATCGTTGCCCGATCAGCGAACGTCCGCTGCCGAGTACGTGCGGATGTCGACCGAACATCAGCGCTACTCGACTGAGAACCAATCTCAGGTCATCTGCGATTACGCCGCTCGCCGCGGCTTTAGGATCGACAAAACCTACGAGGATAGCGGCAAGAGCGGTCTGAGCATTGACGGGCGGGACGCACTAAAGCAACTCATCGATGATGTGCAGAGCGGACGCGCAGAATTCTCGACAATCCTTGTCTACGACGTTAGCCGGTGGGGACGATTTCAAGACGCGGACGAAAGCGCCTATTACGAATACATCTGCAAGCGAGCGGGAATTTCAGTCTGCTATTGCGCCGAACAGTTCGAAAACGATGGCAGCCCCGTCTCAACCATCGTCAAAGGTGTTAAGCGCGCGATGGCCGGCGAATACAGTCGCGAACTGTCGGTCAAGGTGTTCGCCGGACAGCGCAGGCTCGTCGAACTCGGCTTCCGCCAGGGCGGCCCCGCAGGATACGGTTTACGCCGACAGTTGATTGACGAAGCGGGTTCTCCGAAAGCTGAACTCATCCGCGGCGAACAGAAGAGCATCCAGACCGATCGCATCGTGCTCATCCCCGGCCCTACCGAGGAGTTGGAGACGATCCGGTATATCTATCAATCGTTCGTTGCGAATCGAAAAACTGAAGCCGAAATCGCATTGCTTCTTAACCAAAAGGGTCTGTTGACCGACCTGGATCGCCCGTGGTCGCGTGCGACAGTGCATCAAATTCTAATCAACGAGAAATACATTGGAAACAACGTCTGGAACAGATCATCGTGCAAACTGAAAGGTCATAGGATCCACAACCCGCCGGAGCGGTGGATCAGGCACGACAAGGCTTTTGAGGCCATCGTTGATGACGACACGTTCGCGTCCGCACAGGAGATCATCGCAGCGCGAAGCAAAGACTACACAGACGAGGATTTGCTCGATCTGCTGCGTGGACTTTTAGACACCCATGGGAAGCTGTCCGGCCTCATCATTGACGAAATGGAAATTGGCCCGTCGAGCAGCGCCTATCGCAGCCGCTTTGGAAGCTTGATCAGAGCGTACGGGCTGATCGGCTATACTCCGGACCGCGATTACCGGTACGTCGAGATCAATCGCGTCTTGAGACGGATGTATCCCGACGTCATCGCCGCCACCGTCCGGGGGATTCGGGAAATTGGCGGTCAGGTCCGGCAAGACGCGGAGACCGATCTCCTATCAGTCAATGATGAGTTTTCGGCTTCGCTTTGCCTAGTTCGATCGCAGGAGACACCTGCAGGAGCCTTCCGATGGCACGTCCGTTTTGACATGGGACTGCGGCCTGACATCACGGTTGCCATTCGCATGAACCATACGAACTCCGGGCTGCTCGACTACTACCTGCTGCCCAGATTCGACATGGACGCCGCCCGTTTGCGCCTGGCAGAGGCCAACGGAGCCGCACTTGATGCTTACCGGTTCGACGAGCTTGACGCCCTGTTCGAACTTGCTGCTCGCTCGCAATTGATGGAGCTGCACCATGACGGCCCCGGTTATCGAGATCATTCCAGTCGCCTCGATTGACGTCGTGAATCCTCGGGCACGCAATCGACGTGTTTTTAAGGAGATCGTCACAAGCGTGGCCGAGCTCGGCCTAAAACGGCCGATCACGGTCCGCCGCAAAAGCGAGGATGGCGAGCCCCGCTACGACCTGGTCTGCGGCCAAGGACGCTTGGAGGCCTATCAGACACTGGGCCAGCGCGAGATCCCGGCGATCGTGGTGGAGGCCAGTAGCGAAGATAGCGCGATCATGAGCCTCGTCGAGAACTGCGCCCGCCGACAGCATCGCGCGATTGACCTGCTGCACGACATCGAGGGTCTAAAGAGCCGCGGCTACGATTACGATGAAATCGCACGCAAAACAGGGCTGACGGTCGAATACGTCAAGGGCGTGATTAGCCTGTTGGAGCACGGCGAACACCGTCTCCTTCGCGCGGTAGAAGCTGGACAGGTGCCGGTCAGCATCGCCCTGATGATCTCGCAGGCTGAAGACACCGAGGTTCAGGCCGTTCTGCAGCAGGCCTATGAAGAAAAGCTTCTGCGCGGACAACGGCTGATGGCGGCAAAGAAACTGATCGAGCAGCGGCGCCGGCGTGGCAAAGGCTACCGGACCGGCCCGCGCCGAGTGGAGGGACCGACGCTCAGTTCGAACGCGCTGTTGCGGGCCTACCGGGAAGACGTCGACCGTAAGAAAATCCTAATCCGGAAGTCAAACGCCACGAAAGGGCGGCTCACGTTTGTGATCGAGGCACTGAGAAAACTGTTCGCCGAGCACGATTTCGTTGCGCTTCTCGAGGCTGAGCGGCTGGACACGCTGCCGAAAAACCTCGCTCAACGCATGCAAAGCTAGGGGCGCCTCCGATGGCTCGCCGCGTGCACATCTCCGTCCGCATGGGTTTCGAGGAGCGGACGCATACAATCAGAATATCTGATATCCGGCCGCTGAAACTCATCTCCGACGAGATCAAGAAGTCGGCGAAGTATTTGCAAATTTTAGCTTCGGTTGCTGAGATCGGCCTGGTCGAACCGCCGGTCGTTGCCCGCAGCCGCGAGGAGATCGGCAAATTTCTGTTGCTGGACGGGCATCTGCGCCTTGAGGCTCTGAAAGATCGAGGCGTCAGCGAGGTCCTCTGCCTGGTATCGACCGACGATGAGGCTTTCACCTACAACAAGCGGGTCAACCGCATCGCCATTATCCAAGAGCATAAGATGATCCTGAAGGCGATCGAGAACGGCGTATCTGAAGAGAGAATAGCCAAATCGCTGAATGTGGACGTCGGCAGCATTCGACGGCGGCGCAAGCTGCTTGAGGGAATCTGCGTCGAGACAGCAGAGATTCTCAAGGAGAAGCACATCGCGCTGAACACTTTTACCGAGCTACGCAAACTTGGGCCGATCCGCCAGATCGAAGCCGCCGAACTGATGGTAGCCATGAACAATTTTTCTAACAGCTACGTGCGCTCGCTCGTTGCGGCGACACCTCGGACACAACTCGCGGCCGGCTACATGCCACGGCAGCCGAAAGGTCTGTCGGAAGAGCAGCTCTCGCTGATGGAGCGGGAGTCAGCTTCACTCGCAAGGGAGTTCAAGGTGGCTGAGCAGACCTATGGCGTCGACCACCTCGATCTGGTGCTGGCCAACGGTTACATCGGCAAGCTTCTGCGCAATGGAAGAGTGGTCGGTTATCTTGCCAAGAATTTTTCCGAGCTTCTGTTCGAATTCCAGAAGATCACGGAAGCGGATGTGCAGGCCGCCTGACGGTTTGGCTTCGGTGGAGCGGAGCGATCGCAATCATCGATAGCATCTGATCAGGGCTGAGGATGCTGAGACCACGTTCGGTCATCAACAAACCTACATCATTTAGGCCAAATGCTCAAAAGCGTGGCGTGTCTAACTTTGCAATGACTGACTCGTTCATCTGAGAGATTCGTGATCGTTGGCACACGACTAGGTTCGATCGATCCCAGCGATCAAGCTCTTCAACCGGATAAAGAGGTATTTTGCCGACTTTGATGAACGATGGTCCGATTCGCAATGATCGCCAGTTGCGCAATGTGCCTTCGCTGACTTGGCCACGGTATCGCTCTATAACTTCATCAATCGTTAGGTAGGCTGGGCTCGACACTGACGCTCCTTGTAACTGCGATCGTGCAACAGTCTGTTGCATGATTGGGTTGATCATCACGAAGGATGGGGGAGTCCCGAGGGGGCATCGCTGAAAAGGAACGCGGTCCAATGGAGCTTGGCAGCCAGCTAAAGCTGGTCGGGCTGATACGCCACTTGGGCGACGACTTTCGACACGTCACGCCGGCTCTGGTATTTCCCGATCAGCGGACCACTCGGACCATCGACCGTGCTTGCGCGGAAGAGGTTCCACATCTTGTCCTTGGTCGGCGAGAGTCGATACAGCCGTCCGTTCATGCGGCAGTGCCAGTCGGATGATTTCGCTAGCTGTGTCCACTTGCAATCGGCGCCGGACAGAAGCCGCTGCTCACGGGCGATCCGATCTTTCTCGCGTGATTGCTCATAGCGTTCTTTTTGTTCGATCGTGAGCCGCTCCTCCTCGCGTTCGACATGATCGCGTAAGAGCCCGATAATGGCCGGCACCTCGGTGCCCTGGGCCTTCTCTCGCTCATAAATCGCTAGACAGCCCGGCTGCAGCTCTTCCTTGGGATAGGAGAAATAATCTTCGTCTTCGAACGCCCGCATACGCTGGGTAACATCCGTTGTTGTCAGGACCGGTCCAGGCAGTTCGTTCAGAAAGTCGCGCAGATCGTCGAATGGAATCCAGCAGCCCACAGCTGATTTTACGAGCTTCTCTCGTTGCTCATCCCATTTGAGCCAGACGGAATTCCGGCCGTTAACGGCACGCATGATCTCGTTCGCGAGCACGATCACCGCATGTGGATCCCGGATGTGGCGCAAGGAAGGGCTCCGCACATAGTTGAAAAGGAGATGCTTAATAGCCTGCAATCTGTCGTCTTCGGGCATCTCACCTCCTTTGGCTGTCCGGCTCAGCCATTGGGGCGACTGCTGATTTCTCTGTGCACGTTCCATCCTCCGCGATCTGAAGGCGGCGTACCGGATCGATTTGGTCTGCGACTCCCAAAGCCCAGGCGGCCCAGTCCGTGGCGGCTCTTTCCATCGCCTTGTCTGGACCGAAGGCCGCGATAGCAGCTTCGACGAATGTGCGAATATCCCGAGCGGCACGGTGATCGGCTGCCATTCGGAGCAGTGTTTTGCGTTGCTCCGCTTGCGCCTTGAGGGCTTTCTCGCGTGCGAGTCGGGCTGCTTCGGCGCGCTGTTCGACCAGCCTGTGCTCCATCTCGGCACGCCGTCGACATGCGTTTTCATAGGCCGTGTGAGTGTTGGCACGGTACTGAACCTCACCAGCCACGATCAGCTTTAGAACGATTTCTCTGAGTCGATCCTCGATGCGGCCGCTGTCGTCATCCGTCCACGAATCCCCGGTCGCTGAAATTTCCAGCCGCAGGATTTCGTAAGCTTCATGTGGTGTTTGGATTCGTCCGCTGGCCTGCGTCCTAGCCCTGGGGTGGTCGAGCGTGAACGAGACCTTCTGGCTACCCACTGTCACACCAACATTGCGGGCCTGCTCGCCAAGCCAAGGCTGGCGGCCAGCCTTGGTCAGAGCATGGAACAGGTTGTTCAGGATCCGCAGCCGTCTCCGTTCGAAAGGGCTATCGAAGAAGGGCTCGCTGTAACGGAGCCTGTACGGAGCATCGCTGGGTTTCAGACGACGTAACTCATCTTCGTCGAGGAGATGGCGAATCAAACTGTGGGCAGATCCGAGATCGCGCACAAAGCGGACCTTCCCGAGTGACTGGTCGACTCTGGCGGCGACAGCTTCGATAGGTTCGGGGAACGTGGGTTCAGTCGGTGGCGGCGCGGCAAGCTCGGCTTCAGGATTGGGAGGCCATGGATATGAGCGCAGTCCGGCTCCGATCGTCACCTCTGTCGCCATTCCTGGTGACCGTGGCGGCAATTTTTGGTGGACGACCTTTTTGTCGGCGCGAAGTTTGGCCCAGTAGCCGCGGTCGGGTACGGGAATGTCGGCCTTGGAGCAGCACTTTTTTAGCCACACATCGGAGACGCCCATGCGCTGAGCGATCGTGCGCACTGGCTCAGTCCATACAAGGTCGTAAAGCGCCTCACGAGAAATGGTGGTCAATCCAATCCTCTGGGTCAGTCTGGCTCCAACCGTAGTCATTGAGTATTGCGAAGGCGCGACGCTGCCGGGGTGGCTTCGACATGGATGGAAGGCAGATTATACGCTGAAGCGTATTCTAGCGTCTTATACTCTATGAAGTATATCTTGATTTATCCTCTGGAGCGTATATTGACATTTATCCGCTATAGCGTATATGGAGTCTCTAAAGAGGTGCGCCGTGGACCAGATCGCCCGAACGCCCAAGCAAATCGGAGACGCTATCCGCCGGCAACGTCGGAAGCTTGGCCTGAACCAGACCAGTGTCAGGGATAAGACAAAGCTACGGCAGGCAACTATATCGGCAGTCGAGAGCGGTGCGCCCGGAACTCAACTCGGAACGCTTTGCGATATTCTCGCAGCGCTCGACCTTGAGTTCGTTATTCGTGCCAGAACGAAGGCAAAGCCGGCCGAGATCGAGGACATCTTTTGATGGCTCGCCCGCGGCGGCACATCCCGCTCAATGTCTTCCTGAACGGCCGCCTCGTCGGGCGGTTGAACAGGCAATCCAGCGGCGCAATCGACTTTCAGTACGATCCGTCCTGGCTTGCCTGGGAGCATGCGCTGCCAGTGTCGCTATCTCTGCCTCTACGTGAGGACCGCTACATCGGTGCGCCTGTTATCGCCGTCTTCGACAATCTCCTACCCGACAGCACGCCCATCCGCCGTCGCATGGCGGAGCGAGTCCACGCTCAGGGCATAGACGCCTATGACCTCCTGGCCGCTGTCGGACGGGACTGCGTCGGCGCATTGCAATTCCTGCCGGACGGCGTCGAACCCGGCGCCGCCGGCGCTGTGGACGGCAAACCTGTTGACGGCAAGGAGATCGCTCGGCTTCTCGGCGACCTTGCATCGGCTCCACTTGGGCTTGGTGAGGATGAGGACTTTCGGATCTCGATCGCTGGCGCCCAGGAAAAGACCGCGCTCTTGTTCTGGAAAGCGCGTTGGTACAAACCGCTGGCGACTACGGCCACGACGCACATCCTCAAACCGCAGATTGGCCGACTGCCGAACGGCATCGATCTTTCTTACAGCGTCGAAAACGAGTTTTTTTGCCTCAAGCTGACAGCCGCTCTCGGACTTCCGAGCGCCGCGGTAGCGATCGAGGAGTTTGAAGGCCACTGCGTGCTCGTGGTCGAGCGGTTCGATCGCCGCTGGACCGGAGACAATCGTCTCTTGCGTTTGCCCCAAGAGGATTGCTGCCAGGCATTGTCCGTGCCGCCGTCGTTGAAATACGAATCCGACGGCGGGCCCGGTATTCCAGCCATCCTCAATCTGCTGAAGGGAAGCGACCAGCCCGAGGCAGATCAAACGACGTTTCTGAAGGCCGTGATTGCCTTCTGGCTTCTCGGCGCCACGGATGGGCACGCCAAGAATTTCAGCATTTTTCTCTCTCCCGGCGGCCGCTTTCGGATGACTCCGCTTTACGATGTGATCTCAGCGCAGCCCAGCCTCGATGCCGGACAGATCCAGCGTAACAAGATGAAGCTAGCAATGGCCGTCGGTAACAGCCGCCACTACGTCGTCGACAGCGTCATGCCTCGCCATTTTGTCCAGACCGCCGCTAAGGCAGGCATTGGTGCGGGACTCGTCACCGCGATCTTTGATGAGCTACGCACACAGGCGCCAGCGGCGGTCGAGCAGGTCACTGCGTCGCTCCCAAAAGCATTTCCCGCGGAAGTCGCTGACAGCATCGGCAATGGGTTCAGGACTCGTCTGCGCAGGTTGGAGGGGGCATGATACCAGAGATCGATACGCAACCAGCTAGTCGAAGCCGATGGGCACCACGCGCCGAATCAAACTGAATCGACGGGATTGAGCATGGTCCGCCTCTTCGTCGCCGTTACGGACAAGAACTGGTTTGACCAGTTGAGCGCGTCCGCTCCATACGACGAAGTCAATTTCTGGCAACCCAGCGGCACCACACAGTTTCGGGCGCTCCAACCGGGCGAGTTGTTCCTCTTTAAGCTGCACGCACCAAACAACTTCATCGTTGGCGGCGGCATTTTCGGCCACGCGTCGATCGCACCGCTCTCCCTGGCGTGGGATGCCTTTGGCCTGAAGAATGGTGTTTCCAGCCGCGCGGAGATGCGGACACGAATTGCGAGTTATCGTCGTGATCCGATCGCTCTGGACGATCGACAGGATCCCGTCATTGGTTGCCGAATTCTGACCCAGCCGTTCTTCTGGGGGAGGGACCTGTGGCTACCTGTTCCAGAGAGTTGGTCGCCAAATATCGTGACCGGCAAGGGGTTCAGCGCTGAAGAAAAGGATGGCCAATATCTGTGGTCGGCAGTCACTGATCGATTGAGTTCGGTTCCCGAGATTCGAAATGCAGAGCCGATCCTAGCCGAGCGCTATGGCAAGCCGACATTGATCAAGCCGCGATTGGGCCAGGGAGCATTCCGGCTGACGATCACTGATAGCTACGAACGTCGTTGTGCCGTCTCCGGCGAAAGGACTCTGCCGATCCTCGATGCGGCTCACATCCACGCCTTCGATGCTGGTGGCGAGCACACGCCTTCGAACGGTTTGCTCTTGCGTACGGACATCCATCGGCTCTTTGACCTCGGATACGTGACGGTCTCGCCCGATGGCCGGTTTGAAGTCAGCAGTCGCCTGAAAGCAGATTTCGATAACGGTCGTCATTACTATGATCTGCAAGGGACGTCTGTCCGTCCGCCACGATACAAAACCGCCATGCCATCCGCGGAAGCTCTGGCTTGGCATCGAGAGCATCGTTATCTGGGATGAGTGCTTCCTTCGCGGTCGATCACTTGTTACCGATCGGATTGCACGATGAGTGACGATCCTTTCGACGCGCGCATTCGATTGGCCGCAGTGGAGCACGTCAAGCGCGTGAGCGTAGGTGGCGTCGTAACGGCGGACGAATTGCGGGCCGGCTTCTCCGTGAACGGACAGAGAATTCCGTTGATCAATCCTCAACGGGGCATTTTCAAGCCGGCATCCATGAAGCATTTGCTTAGCGTCCGGACTGTCTATCCGCGAACCGGTGCGCGCGTCTGGTATGATGACCAACGGACGGTTCACACGCAAATCGAACGCGGCGATGAACTGATCGACTATGCGTTCATGGGCACAGACGCAAACGCTGCCGACAATCGGTGGCTTCGTGCGGCGCGGGACAGTCAGATACCAATCCTGTACTTCCTCGGAGTCGCACCTCAACGCTATACATTCATATGGCCGACTTATGTCGCCGATTGGTCAGCTTCGGAATTGAAGGTGCGGCTTGCCTTTGGGGCGCCGGCCACGGCAAATAGGGAGTGGTCCATTCCGGATGCGCCAGAGCGAAGATACGGCCTGCGACTCGTCCGGCAACGTCTTCATCAAGCGACGTTCCGGGAGGCAATTCTAAGCGCCTACGGCAACAGGTGCGCAATAACCGGACTGCCTGAGGCGCGGTTGCTCGACGCGGCTCACATCATGCCGGACAAAGACGAAGAGTTCGGCCAGCCGGTTGTCCAAAACGGTCTTCCTCTTTCGAAAATTCATCACGCAGCGTTCGATGCAAACCTGATCGGCATCGATCCAGACTATCGAATCCACGTGAGCGAAGAGCTGCTTTCAATGAACGATGGGCCCATGTTCGAATACGGACTCAAGGCTATGGCGGGGCAGCTCATAAAGTTTCCAGTGCGTGCCCAGGACTATCCAGATCGAGATCGCCTCGCTGAGAGATTTTCGCAGTTTCAAGACCGATAGATAGGCTCGCGCAAGACCGGCAAATCGGCGCCCATGTCGCCATTTCGATGGCCGCAATTTGCGACATGCCACGATTGCTCACCATGTTAGTTCGTGGCACCGCTAATTTTAGGGAACTTCAGCACTTCATGCCCATAGCGAGTGAGCCAGTTGGCGCGCGTTGTCGTCGGCGCAGAACTCACAATCCGGAACCCGAGGGCGCTGCCGGCGGAGACGGTTAAGGGGTGTCCCCCAAGGGTCGATGCTCCAGTAATTGGTTGTCGCTACTTGGCTATTGGACCGCAAGAGTTCGACAACCAACAGTACTCCTGCCAGGGCCGAGACAAAGGCGAACGGCGCCAATACCTGCCGGCCCTCTGGCGTAAGAAGCGCCTGGGCGCTGCAAAGCTCCTTAAAGAGCGTGTCGTAGGCCTTGCCGACGATCGCGCTCGCCTCGATCGAAGGATGCGCCACCGCGATTCGCGCTGCGGCATCCGCGGTGATGAATCCTTCCCGAACCGTCTCGATGTCGATGCCGAGTCCGTTGGAGATGGACCGTTCTCGCGCGTGCTCGTCGGACACGTGACGATAGATGCAGGCGAGACACGCGTCGTGAGTCGGCTGGCTGTGGCTATGCACAATAACGGCCCTTGCATCTGTTGTGGACGCATCGATAACCCGTCGCGGAATCTCCTTCTGCAGGGACCGTCGCGCTCGACGGCTGTCCACCGTTACGATCGCGGTGTCCACCGGTCCGCTCTTGGCGACCAGTTCGCCAAAGGTGCACGCGTGCGGCTCAAGCCTCAGCCCGGGGAAATCCGGCTGGGCAGATTGTGCCAGGGTCGCCGCCTTTGGCAGACCGACATCATCGCTGGTGAAGTAAAGACAGCGGTTTGGATTGCCTTCCCCAACGGCCTTGGGATCGACGATTGCCAAGTCACCGTGAACATTTAGATGCCGTAGCGCCCGGAGGAAGCCATTCGCGACGGCACCTCCACCAACCAGCACCGCACCGGAAGTATCGAAAGGGGTCGTAAGGCTACCCTCCGGAATGCCAAGCTCAGCAAAGTCAACGCGCAGCGGAAGCCCGAGACGCGGCAAGCTTGATGACCCAATCACGCGATGCAGCGTTGCTGCCGCAATGTGGCATGCAGCAAGAGCGGTGAGCAGCGGGTGGGGGCGTTCGCTCGAGTGACGCAAGGGCACCGCGTCCACGATGGCGCTGCGAAGATTCAGGGACGCATACAGATGTGGTCCGGGCGTTGAGGGCTCTGTCGGCCCGATAACCAGTTCGAGATCCGTCTTGCCTTCATCTGAGCGCGCTACATGGATGGTACGCTCGAGGAGAGCCTGGACCTCAGCGCCTGCTGCGGCGAACTCTGGTGCTGCCGTCACCCGCACCGTTCTGTCGAGACATTCGGCTGCATCCGCCTCTTCGATGCCCAGCAGTGAGGCCAGCATCCGCGCATTTTCCTGACCGACAGTCGTCATCAACAAACCTCCAACAGTGTCGCGCCAGGCGTTTCTTCCCAGTCGTTTCGAGTCGACAGAACGTAGGTCGCCGCGAGGCTCAGAAAATTGTCGACCGTCGCCTCTTGTGCAAACCGCGGTAGCACCAGCGACAGCGCGCCCGCGTGGCGTACGATCGCCCATTCATCATCGGCGTCGGAGTGGAAAGCCCGGCCGGGATGGGAGTGAACCTGGGCGAGCACGCGCAGGCGTTTTTCACGCAGGTACGCAAACAGCATCTGCATGCTCTGGCGATCAAAGTAGAA
The DNA here is from genome assembly GCF_020194055.1 of Bradyrhizobium sp. NBAIM03. Taxonomy (NCBI): domain Bacteria; kingdom Pseudomonadati; phylum Pseudomonadota; class Alphaproteobacteria; order Hyphomicrobiales; family Nitrobacteraceae; genus Bradyrhizobium; species Bradyrhizobium sp. NBAIM03. The sequence goes on from NZ_JADYVS010000019.1 coordinate 139,502, forward strand.
CTGGTCGGCTCGTGTCCGTTGTCGCGGCTCATAAACTTCATCAATGCGGTCGGTGCCGCTACTGAGCCAAAGCACGGCACGTTCATGGCCGACACGCCCGCCCGCCTGCAATCGCTCAATGGTCGACGCCACGATGCTCCGTCCGACTTTGATCCGGCTCATCCGACCGCCCTCTTCCAGCCCCGCCACAGCTGCTCGAGGATGCCGAGCAAATCCATCCCTGACTTGCCGCGATAGCCATCCCAGCGCTCGCCGAGATGGCTCGAATGCGTATGGAACTCGCGCGACCCGCGCATGCAGACAAACGGCCGGCCGGTCGAAGGATGGGCGCTGCCGTTGAAAATGCTGCCCACATTTGGCGGGGCCGACTTCAGATGCGCCCCGTTCGCCGACAGCAATTCAATCGAAGGCGGCAGGTCATTCCACTGATCGCAGATCATGCGAATGCGCAGCGGCTCCGCCGTCGCATGTCCGAAGATGACATCGAAGATCGGATACTCGGCGCTGACCACCGTCCAGGCACGATGGGCCACGGTCCGCGCACTCAGGCTACTGACATCGCGCTCGAACATGACGCGAGAAAGTTGCTCAAGCACCGCCGCCACCCTCGCGCGGGCCCCACTCGAGCTCCACCCTTCCGGTCAGCCCGTTCTGGGTGAAGCTGCGATCGGGATTGATGTCGCGCCCCCCGACGGTCACGACCCAGTCAGTCGTGTCCGTGAGACCCAGCTTGGCGGCGGCGCGCGCCAGCACCTGCTTCACTACAGTAACGGGGGGCACACGCAGCACGCCTTCCTCGGGGAAGGTGCCGCTGGTCGTGAACACCGTCACCTCGACAAATGCGTGCGGGGTTTTGGGACGCGTGCGCAGGTGCTCAACCGCTTTGCCGGCCAGCGACACCGTCCCGCCGCTCGATAGAACAATGTCGGGCTCGCCCACGCGCTCCAGCACCAGCTCGCGATCCGGAGACATACCGATCAGCCTGACCAGAAGGTCGACGGAGATCGTCTCATTGCCCCAGACCTGGTCGATTTCATCGACCGTGAAGGAGAAGACCCGATCGCTTTGCAATGCGTAGAAGCGGGGGTCGACGTAGTCTCGCAGTTCGATCTCGGCGTCGAGCTCCACAAGCTGGCTACGTCCCGCTGCGGCCAGGATCAGGCGGTAGTCGGAAGGTGGCTTCAATCCACCACGCGTGAGAACCTCCCGGCCCGTTACGATCCTGTCGTGGGATGTTACGGGCGCGTCGTTCAGAAAATAGGCATCAGTATGGGCAAGCCCGGCAGTGGCGCTCATTGGTCAAATCTCCGTTGGTTGGGGACTCTTGACGCCGTCCGCCGTTGGACTAAACTTCGATTCGAGTCCCACTATAGACAGTCTATGGTTGGACTAAAGTTTTCGTCAAGTACAAAATGAGACTGGAGCATAATGGCCATGGGAGAAAACGCTCCCGGTGCCCTAGCTGGCGCTGGGCAAACACGGATTCCTGTTGAATTGCAGGCATTCTTTCGGATGGCGGAGCGATGGAACCTCTCCACCGACCAGCAGATCACCCTCCTCGGGTCGCCGCCGCGCTCAACGTTCTTCAAGTGGAAGAAGGAGGGAGGGGCCGTCCCCCCCGACACTGTCGAGCGCCTCTCTCACCTGCTTTCGATATGGAAGGCGCTGCAAATTCTCTTCGCTTCTGACCAGGCCAGCGACGCCTGGGTGCATGCACCAAATGACTTCTTCAACGGAGACAGCGCACTGGACGTCATGCTCGGAGGAAAGGTGATCGATATCTATACAGTTCGGCGGTACCTCGATGCCCAGCGTGGTGGATGACTACCCGATTGTACGCTTTGCCGCGGACGGATTCCGGCTGATCCCCTCGCGCTTCCCGCCGGTCTCGGTCTATCGCGACCTCGTCGCACCCGATCAGGTCGAAGCCTTGGTCGAAGTCGAGAACAAAACCAATCCCCGTCTACGCCTGCAGGAGCGACTGATGGCCCGGCGCGAGGGGGCAAAGCTCGACTCCGCCATGCTCCAGAACTGGAATCTGGCTCCATTCACCTATGAGAACCCGGAGGGCGCAACATTCTTTGCCCCCGAGCGACCCTGCCTCGAACTTGCCGACACACCCCAAACGGCCCTGGCGGTCTCGATCGCGCGCCGCTCGCGATTCCTGGCGCGCACAAAGGAAGCTGCCACCGGCCTCGACATGAGGATGCTGAAAACTCCCGTCGATGGGAAGTTCATCGATCTGCGCCAGGTGTCGGCAGAACTTGCCAGGGAGGAACGCTGGTCATTGGGCGACGCGGTCCCGGCCGACGTCGATGGCATCCTATTTCGGCCAGCCGAGCGTCCTACGGCAACGGCGATTGCCGTCCTCAGGGGACAGGTACTCGGCCGATCGATTCAAACAACGCATTATCGCTTTGAATGGAACGGCGTTCGCATCGATAGGCTCTATGCCTTCGACGAGGAAGGTACTGTCCTGCAACCGGAGATTCTCGCGGGAAAGGAAGAGGTTCTTGCAGCGTAGAATCGGAACGGTCCTGTCCTGGGCTAAGGCTGTATGGCGGGCGCTATGGCCTCGTCGCCCATTCACACCGCAGCGAGTGCCTTCGCATCGACGCACGCCGCGACCGCGAATCCGGCTAGCGCATTGGCGGGGAACCGGTTCGGCACCAGCAAGCCATTGGGCCGCCTGTCACCGCTCCACCGAGCACATCTTCAAAGCCGAGGTCACGTGTCCGCATGGTCACCGACTCACACTCAAGGGGCATTACATAAGCGCCACGGGCCAGGTCCAGCCGAGCGTGATTTGCAGGCATCCCGGCTGCGATTTCCACGAATTCGTCATGCTCGACAACTGGTCGCACCGGCGAGCGGCGCAGACCACGCTGCCGCGCTAGCAAGGACGGGCAATCGGTGTCCTCGGCAACATGAAACGTCGCACCGTCATCGTCGAGGGCACTTTCTCCATTCGCATGCAGCGTGTCGCAGCGGCGCGTGCGGGAGACCTCGGCTGCGATGTCGCAACGTTACCGCTAATCGCAGCCCGCCTCGCTGGTGGCTTCAGCCGACCCGCCGATCACGCCACCCTTGTTCCCATCGTCGCTCGAGCGCTGGCAGAACTCGCGTTCGAAGAGCTTGAGGCGGTCAAGACCAGGCCCGGCATGGCGAGAGCCGTGCTTGCAAGCCTGGCGCGCGTGTGGGCCGCAGACATTCGGTTCGATGATCCTCTTTATGTGAGCGCCCGCTTGAGCGATCTGGGGCGCATCGAGGCCTATCTGCGCGACCAACTGCCGATCGGCGCACTGCTGCCTCCGGACCTTCGCGACCAGGCGATGGTGGGTGTGGGACATGCGCCTGCGACCATCGGCAACCTGCATTTCCACCGGCTGATCTCCATCGATCCGCTATGGCGACCACTCGTCAAGGCCCTTGCGGCGGTCGTCGAAATCACCTGGGAAGCGCCCGGCGCACGCGATCGGAACTGGTTTCCAGGCACGATTCTGCCCATCACTATGCAGCCTCCCGAGCATCTCGTCTGTGACGTTTGTGCCGATCCTCGCGCGGAGGTAGTCGAGGCACTTCGCTGGGCACGCGCGTTATTGAGCGATGGCGTAACACAGGCCTCCGACATTGCGATCACAAGCGCAGACCTCAGTGCGTGGGACGACCACATTCTGGTCCTCGCCGCAGACGCTGATCTACCGATCCATTTTGCAAGTGGCGTTTCCGCGCTGAGCACCCGTGCCGGCCAGACCTGCGCGGCCCTCGCAGACGTGATGATCAATGGTCTATCGCAGGATCGCGTTCGCCGCCTATCTCTACTCTCGCCGTATCTGTCTGAGGCGCTTCCGGTCGACTGGATGAGAGGGATTCCGACCGAGGCCGGTCTGTTTGAGCCTGAGCATTGGGCCCGGAGCCTCGAGCCGCTCTCACGATCCGATAGCATGCCGATCGCAGAGATCCTCATGCCGGTGCTCCGTGACCTCGACGTCGGAACCAAAGCGGCGGTCAAACTCGGGGAGTCGCTCCTGCGCGGCAAGAGCCTTGGGCTCTGGCAAGAGGCGCTCCGCCTGGGACCTCCGGCCGCGATCGAGATGACCCTGACGTCGTTGCGTATCGCCGACGAGAGCGATCCCGCCAACAATGTCGTCTGGGCCAGAGCGGCGGACCTCGTTGGTGCACCGCGCAAGCACATGCGCTTACTTGGGCTTTCGAGCAGAAGCTGGCCACGCGGCGACAACGCGGACCCGCTCCTGCCTGATCACGTCCTCAGTGAGCATGACTTGGTAGACTTGCCCCGGCTTGAACGCGATCGGCTTGCCTTCGAGGTTCTCGCCAGTCACCCTGCCTCGCACGTTACGCTATCCCGAAGCAGGCGCTCGGCCGAGGGCGCGTTCCTTGCCAAGAGCGCGTTGCTGCAACGGAAGGTCTTGGAGCGTCCTCTTTCGCGGACCAGAACGCCGGAGCATGCGTTCAGCGAGGGGGACCGCCTTCTCGCTCGCATTGATGATGCGCACACATTGCCGCGCATCCAGAGCGTCATCTCCTGTTGGACCGACTGGACACGCAGGCTGGAACCCACGCCACATGACGGCGGATATCGGAAAGACCATCCAGCCGTTGTTCGCGCACTGAACGCGCCGCAATCGCCTACGTCCCTTCGGCGCCTGCTGCGCGACCCGTTGGGTTTTGTGTGGCTACGGGCACTGGGAATGACCGCACCCGAGCTTGCCGTTGAGCCGCTGCAACTCGATCCCGTTGCCTTCGGCGATCTCGTACATGAGTTGCTGCGGCTCGTGATCGAGCGCATCGAACCCACCCCTGGCCTTGTTCGTGCAACGCCAGAGGAAATCGACAATGCCCTTGATACAGCGGCAAGCGACGTCGCTGAGCTTTGGCCGTTGACCCGGGCGGTGCCACCAAGGTTACTGTGGCTGGACACTATCGAGGAGGCACGACGGCGGGCCCGCCGCGGCCTCACAATCGACGAACGTTTCGGTCCTGGCACCCGTAGCTTCAGCGAGGTCCCGTTCGGCAATCCGCAATCGCCGGAAGAACGATCTGATCCGTGGCGCGAAGGCCAGGAGGTCCTGATCGGCCAATCCGGTATCCACCTCAAGGGCCGCATTGACCGTGTCGATGTGAAGCCCGACCGCAGCGGGGTGCGCATTTCCGACTACAAGACCGGCACGACGCCGCGCAATGTGCGTGACGTGATTCTCGGCGGTGGGGCGGAGGTTCAGCGCGCGCTCTACGCCATCACGATCAGGCAGCTCATCCCGGAGGCGAGCACCATCATCTCCCGGCTCGTATACCTTGACACCATGGGGCCTGCGGCGACTCTGGATGGCGATACCCTCGAGCGAACGGAAGAGACGCTACTGCGCTTCATTGACATCGCGGTCGAAGGGCTCAGAAATGGCATCGCTTATGCCGGCCCAGATGCCTTTGCCCGCTACAACGACTTAAGAATCGCGCTGCCGGCAGCGCTCGACCGCTATCAGGGGCGCAAGCAGGAAGGCTTCGACGCCGCGCAACAAAGGCTCGCGCCACTTTGGGTGGAACCGTGATACTGGGCGATGCTGTCGAGCGCAATCGTGTTCTTACCGAACTCGACAAGACGTTGCTGGTCGAAGCGGCGGCGGGCACGGGCAAGACATCTCTGATTGCCGGTCGCGTCGTCATGCTGATGCTGCACGGTGCACCGCCCCGCAGCATTGCGGCGATTACGTTCACCGAATTGGCCGCAAGCGAGTTGTCCCTGCGCATTCGCGAATACGCAACACAGCTGATGGCGGGCGATATCCCGAAGGTCTTACGCGGCGCAGTTAGTCTTGATCTGCTCAACGACAGGAGGGCTACCCTCAGTTCGGCAATCGATGCCTTCGACGAGATGACCGCGTGCACGATTCACGCTTTCTGCCAGCAAATCATCATGGCCTATGCCGTCGAAACAGCGCTCGACCCCGGATCCCAGATGATGGATGGGCCCGCCGCCGACGCGATGTTCGAGAGCGTCATCTCCGGATGGTTGTTCGACCGTCTCTCCCAGGGAACTGGGAAAGGTGAGGACCCAATCGCTGTCCTATCCAAGTTCGAGCCGCTCAAGGTCGTTAAGGACAGCTTCGACCTAGCCAGGCTCAAGCTTGCACACCCCGACGCCGGCACTGTCCCAGTCGACCTGTCGCTGCGCAAGGACGTCGACTTTGTCGAAAGCGTCCGCGCATTCCGGCGTTGGCAAGCGAACTACCCGAAGGAGCGCAGCACCGGGACCCTGATTGCCGAGTTCGAAACGCTCGCCGCGTTCTACGAGAACTGTTTCGAGACGCAGCCGACCTTCGCTCGGCTATGGGAACTTGCCGATCCGCCGCGCACCGCCTCTATGAAATGGAACGAGTTTACCTTCACCGAGCCACGCAATCTTGGTCGCTGGAAATCGGCTTACGGGAAAGATAACGGACCAGGACTTTCCCAGCAGGCCGACGAGCATTTCCGCACCTGTGTGACGCAATTTGCCGAGTTGCTCGGCCAGATCGGCGACGCCATGGTCGGTCAGATGTCCCGTGCTCTCGACCCGGTCACTGACCTTTACACGGATCGCAAAGAAGACGCCGCCGTCCTCGATTTCGATGATCTGCTGCGGCGCGCTCATGCCCTTGTCACCACGAACGATGTTGTCCGCAAAGCGGTTGGTCAGCGCTTTGCGTATATCCTTGTCGACGAATTTCAGGATACCGATCCGATTCAGGCCAGTATCCTGTTTTCGATCGCCGCCCGCACCATGCCGGAACGGTGGCAAGATGCAGACCTTCGTGATGGCGCCCTGTTTGTCGTCGGCGATCCCAAGCAGTCCATCTATGCGTTCCGCGGCGCCGATATCGATAGCTACAATCAGGCGAAGCGAGCGATCGCCCGTCTCGGGGATGATCGGATCATCCATGTCGGTGCCAATTTCCGCTGCCAGCCAGGCATCATCGACTACGTGAACAGTGTGTTCCAGCCGGTCCTCGATGCAGACGGACAGCCAAGCTACCGCGCACTCACCGCCACGCGCGACGGGGCATTCCACGGACTCGCGTGTGCGTCCCTCGTGGCCATAGGCGATGGCCAGAAGGCGAGGATGGCGCAGCAGCGGGATGATGAAGCTGCCCTCGTTGCACAGATGTGCTCAAGGCTCATCGGGGCCATCGAAATCGAAGACGAGCACACCGGAGACCGTCGCCGTCTTGAGGCTGGCGACATCGCGCTCCTCGCTCCAACCGGTACCGAACTCTGGCGCTACGAGCGTGCGCTGGAGGCGCGCGGGCTTGCCGTCGCGTCGCAGGCCGGCAAGACGCTCTTCCTGCAGCAGGAGATACAGGACGTCCTCGCTCTATTGCGCGCACTGGCAGATTCGCGCGATCGGCTTGCCTTCGGTGCTTTCATGCGCGGGCCGATGGTCGGTCTCACGGACGAGGAGTTGCTCGACATTGCCGAAGACGTTCATCTGGCCGGACCAGACGCTTCCCCCACTGGCCTGTTCGACATCACAACGCCGCCCGCGCTGGTATCCCACCGCGTCGCCCGGTCCGTCTTGAAGATCCTGCAGAAGCTTCGCGGGCGCGTAAACGTCACAACGCCACGCGTACTTCTGGCCGAGGCGATCGAGCAGCTTCAACTGCGCGTCGCGCTGTCTGCCCGCAGCGGCAACAATCGCGCCGCGCGCTCGCTTGCCAATCTTGACCGGATCATTGAGCTTGCACGTCCTTTTGATGTCCGAGGGCTGCGGGCCTTCGTCCGCCATCTCCAGTCTGACTGGGACCGCCGTGCCTCGCGCCAGGAAGGACGGATCGACGCATCGAGAGACGCGGTCGAGATCGTGACCATTCACAGCGCGAAGGGGCTCGAATGGCCCGTGGTGATCCCAATCAACATGGGCACGCAAGCGAGACCCTCCGAACGATTTGTCCATCGACAATCGGACAACACTCTCCACTGGGTCATAGGGGGCGTTTCTTCCTCCGCGCTTACGCTTGCGCGCGAAGAGCAGGCCCGACGTCAGGCGCTGGAAAATCAGCGCATGTGGTATGTCGCGTGTACACGCGCCCGCGACCTGTTGGTCGTGCCCTATCTTTCCTCGGCCGGACCTGCTGCGTGGTCGAAACTGCTTAATCTCAGATTCGACCTGCTCGAGGAACTGAAATTCGATGCGCTCGAGCAACAACCTATCACCGGTTCAGAAGCGGTGGTGTCCCCGCAGAACGCCGATACGTTCGTTCGCCAGGCCGCAATCGTACGCGCCGCAACGCCAGCGCTACGTTGGATAAATCCCAGTGCACATGACGCTGATCGAGCGGATATCCTCACCCCGGTCAGGGCGACCGAGCCGAGCAGCACTTTCGAATATGTCGAGCCGGTTGGCGCCGGCAGGCTTCGGGGGCTGATTTTGCACAAACTCATGGAAGAACTGCTGACCGGCGAACTCTCGCCGCAGGATGATATTGCCCTTCGAGCCGAGCGCCTTCGCGACGAGCTTGTTGCCATCGAGCCCCCGGACGGACCGCTCCCGATTCCCAGCGAACTCGCTACGACCGCGCTGCAGACATTTCATCTGCCCTATGTGCAACGTCTCTTGCCCATCCTTGTGCCGGAGTTCTCTGTCTGGGGCGAGCCGGATCCTGGCAATCTTCTCGCCGGCCGTGTCGATGCGATCGCTATCGATGAGGGTACGGTCCTTGAGGTTTTGGACTGGAAGAGCGATCGGGATACCAGTCTACATCGCACTGTATATGTCCAGCAGCTGCAGTACTACCTACAAGCAACCTCGGCGCCACGCGGTGCAATCGTTTATATGACCACCGGCGAAATCGTGCCTGTCCTTCTTCAGATTGAAGGAAAATAAAAACGCGGAGCTCGCATTTAAGCTTGCCCAAGTCGGCGCCAAGCGAGAGCGATCTACTCACGTTTCGTTGCGCCAGACAATTTCTCATTTTGGACTAATCGACGGGGCCGACCGCGAACATGCTTAGTGATCGCCCGGGATTGTACGTGACGCGGAATGCCCGAGGGGTATTGAACGGGATGGTTGTGCATCATTCTCGCTCAGGGGATATCGCTTTGATGTAAGGGCCATTTTTGTCGCAGCAAAGAGCCATTGGGGTATGGACCTGGGATCGGTCCACGATGATCCAACGTGAACATCACCCTCACGACGGTCTGCGCATCGACCGTTTGCTTTAGAGCACGCTGGATCACGAACGAGTCTACACTACCTTCTGCGATCTCTCAAAGACAGGGGACTCACGTCGAAGCGAGTACTCAGCTCAACGTCGCCTTCTCTCTATTGAGTATTTGATCATCGCTGGAAGGCCCGTTGGGAAAATGGCCCAGTGGCGCGAGCTCACTTTCGACGTGGGCGACGATTGACGACGTACACCGCCGAGCGTGGAAAACTGTGCGCGGTTGGCGAGTATCGCCGCATGAAGGATGCGAGCCTACAGTGTGCGGGCCTGAGGGAGCTAGCTTACTCCAGTCCTTTCGACGCACTACAAATCACAAGATTTCTGCGATCCCAAGCGTCAAGCTCACTGACCGGGTATAAGACGGCTTTCCCGATCTTGATATATGCGGGCCCTGTTCGCATCGCGCGCCAATTCCGCAGCGTACCAACAGTGACCTCGTTACGATATCGTGCGGACACTTCCTCCGGGGTAAGGAATTTAGCGTCTGTCATTCGTCTTCTCCAGCACTCTGCCGCGCGAGACGTCACGGTCGAGACAGTTGCGATGGTGACACCCAGAATGCCGGAAGAAAACGATATTCACGATGACGCGCATAGCTCTTGTCGAACCGGGACGAGTTGGCGCGTCGACTTTAGTTCACAGTCGCAAGATGGCGTTACAGGGCGTAGCAAAAATACTTGCGCCTCTCGGCTGCCGGCACATGACCTAGTCTGGCTGCGGGTATGTCCCGAGACTGAAAAGCGGACTCGGCCAATGCAGCCTCGCCGCGCGGTACGCCTCGGAAAATCACATGGCGCGCTCACTTGCCTCCGCTCGAGCCAAGAGCTCGTTACCCCACGCTCAACGCGCCTTCAATGATTGTCCCGATGTAGATTCAGCTTGAGCTTGTCCTGGTATACGCCAATCCGCTTCTTTGCTCACTCGACAAGCGCGCCAGGGGCGCCTGGGCGGAGATGCTGGGCCCACCCAGTTCATCGGCTGCACGAGCTTCTGCCCTGGAATTGGACGCCATCAGCGTTCTCCGCTCGAGCGGCATGACCATGCGCCGACAAGGGCAAGACTGGGGGCATCGTCAAATCGGAAGGGACGCAGGAATTCAATTCAGAGGGTCCAGGGAGGTATTATGAAAGGTGCCGAAAAACGCGAGTCCGCGGGGAGCGGAAGCCAACGTTTCGATGCCAAAGCGTTCGAAAGCAAGGCTATGTCGAGAGCCAAACATTTCGAAATGATCTCTGAGGTTTTGGAGGATGGAGATCATTACGTGCTGAACCCCGATCCGTGCAGGGGAGGGCGAATGTACCGGATCAAAAGGACGGAAGTCGAGATATTGAGCGGCGCTTTCCCTATGTATTGCGATGTCGGCGGGAAAGGCCGGTACGGCGTTTGCGCATCCTTTCAAGTGCCAACCGCTTTGGCTTCGAACACGGCCCAGCAGCTCTGCTGCTATTGCCAAACGCGAGTTCCGAGGCGCTCGAGCTAACAACGGCCACTCTAAGAGCCGACCTCGTTCTCGGACCGGAGGGCCCGGGGACGCTCACCTACGGCGCAAAATCTGTCCAATGTCGGGGAAGGAAGGAAGGACTACGACTATGTCAAAGACATCAGTACAAAGTCTGGATGCCCTGGGCTGTCTTGATCGGTGGTGCGTGGGGGAGGTTAGGTTACTCTACGGACTTGTCGCCTCGAAGCTCAAGAATCTCCTCTAACAGAAGGGCTGGCAGGCGGTAAGTCTCCACAGGAGCCTGGCGAAGCCACTCCAGGGCTTCTTCTGGACCTAGGTCGCGAGAGGGAGCGCGAGGGGTCAGACGGGTCGCGGTTGCACGAGACAGATGGTGGGACATCAGGCTAAGCGTTGTCCTGTCCGACGCTCCAAGCTCTAGGAACAGTGGGATAGACGGAAGGGAATTAGCGATCTCCGGAAGGCCAATGTCCTGTAGCACCTCGGCGAGCACAGCGCCGTAGCAGCTGAACAGTCGGACGCATTGGTAGCGCACGCGCTTCTCGACGAGTTCGAGCGTGTCACGAACGACCTCTCGGCGGTCGCGTTCAAGATTCCGACGCAGCTGGTTCTGGACGATTTGAGGAAGCGGCCTTCCACGCATCCAGAACACCGCGATGAGGGCAAGGAAGCGATGCAGGCGCGAGGTGTCAGGTCGGCCCTCTATCACCCGATGACAGATTTCGAGGATTTCCGCATAGGATTGGTAGGCGTCACGATCACTCGGATGTTTCGGGACAAGGGCCTTGGCTATGTCTGATGACACTGCGGCCCGTGAGTGTAGGATCTGGTAAAGCGCCTGTTGCCTGTGCGGCGAGATGTTGGGGCTAATACGCAGAACACTGGCGGGTAAGGTGATGTCGAGAGCCGCTTCGGCGATCGCATTCTGAAGTGCCAATGAGGCCGGCGTCGCATCACCGAAGGCTGGGATACGGTTCAACATCTTCGGCAAAGCACCGGAGAAGTGCTCGTGAAGTAGCCGACCGAAGACAGCGTCAACGTGATCAATCTCGGTCCGCTGGCTCTCGGGTTGTTTGACGACGCGCAAGAGTTCGGAACCTCTTTGGAGGATGCCTGCCTCGATTGCCGGCACAACCGTAGTGTACCCGAGGTTGTTCAAGAGGCTTCTTGCGCCAGTTGTCGTAGTCGATGAGAAAGATGTTGCCTTGGAATTCTTTCATCAACCGACCGGCGCGTCCGACCAGGTTCCAGAAGTCGACTGATTCCAACGGCACGTTGTCGCCCTTCTGCGGGCGACAGAGGAAGAGGTTCTTTGCCGATAGATTGACTCCCTGCAGCAAGGTCGTCGTACAGACGAGATAGTCGATGTCACCTCGCGCGACCGCCTCCTCCACTGCTGTGCGGATTTGTGTGGGCATGTTCGAATAGTGGAAGGCGACGCCTTTTTTCACACACGTCACTAACGCATAGGGCCAATGAACAGTCTCCGCCGCGAGCTGAGCGAGAGCCTGCCGTCGCGGCGTCGGCGGGCGATCCAGCCGCTCAGCGATCTCGAGGGCAATCGTTTCGGCATCTCCCGCGCCGTTGGCGTAGACAATGTTGGAGGCGCCCTGACCAAGGGTGATCGCAAGGTTCACAAGTTTTTCGACACGAGTGACCGAGCGACGCCCGAGCGCTAGACGGCCGACCTCGGTCAGAGAGCGCTCGGGCTCGACGTGGCGGATAGTTAGATCGCCACGCGACCATTCTCGTGTATGACCTTGGTGGAGGAACCTTCGATGCTACCATCGTCTATTGTCAATTCTATAGTGCGGCCTGCCTCTGGCTCGAACATCAAGTTCTCAACCGGATGGATATCGAGTCGGGCAAGCATCCAGCTTGCTATCTGTCTCGTGAGCACTCCGGGCATCTTTTTGGCTACAGTCACCAGCATCGAGAAGAATCCTAAGGCTCGGCTTATTTTGGAGCGGCCCGTTACGTCGTGATCTTGGTGGCTGCGGCCTTGTCGGGGGGGGTGTATCTTCACGCCAACCACAAAGACGATTCTTATGAGGACGCCTTGCGCGATGGTGCTGTGCTGGCCTGCTCAAAGATCCAGGCCTGTAAAGCAGCGCAACGGATTACGCGAACACGCGTTGATGGCTAGAACCTATCTCAAAATTGAAGATCAGCGTCGATCGGCTATAAAGGAAAGATGATTCGGCTGACGGACGAGCAATGGGAGCGCATCCGGAAACACTTTCCGGAAGAGCACATTGCCGACGGCCGG
>NZ_JADYVS010000188.1:0-428 GCF_020194055.1 Bradyrhizobium sp. NBAIM03
ACGGCGGCACGCGTGGCGTGAAGGGCATCCTGGAAGCGGTTCTTGCGCTCGTGCAACGCAGCCTCGGTTGCCGCGCCCACCTTGATGACGGCAACGCCACCGCTCAGGCGTGCAAGCCGTCGCTGAAGCTGCTCGCGGTCGTAGTCCGTCTTTGCCTCGTTGAGCTGTGCCCGCAATTGGGCAACGCGCTGCTCCACTGCGGCCTTTGCCGTATCGCCCGCGATGAGTGTGGTCGCATCCTTGGTGGTTTCCGTACGGTGTACGTGGCCGAGCTGATCAAGCGTCGCATGCTCCAATGAAACGCCGGTCTGCGATGAGATGACGGTCGCACCAGTCAGCGCAGCAAGGTCGGCCAGTTGCTCCGTGCGCGACTCGCCAAAGCCGGGCGAACGGATCGCGCAGCTCTTGAGCGTGCCGCGCAGATTGTT
>NZ_JADYVS010000189.1:0-428 GCF_020194055.1 Bradyrhizobium sp. NBAIM03
GGCCAAAGGCGTTCATGCCAAACTGCTCTACTCGCGAATGGGGGAAGTGACTGCGGATGACGGTACGGTGTTGCCTATAGCTGCTACCTTTGCCGGTGCGCCTTCGCTGACGGTCGATGCAGTCATTGTCCCTTGCGGCAATATTGCGGATATCGCTAACAACGGCGATGCCAACTACTATCTGATGGAAGCCTACAAACACCTTAAACCGATTGCGCTGGCAGGAGACGCGCGCAAGTTTAAAGCAACAATCAAGGTCGCTGACCAGGGTGAAGAAGGGATTGCGGAAGCTGACCGCGCCGATGGTAGTTTTATGGATGAACTGTTAACGCTGATGACAGCACACCGCGTGTGGTCACGCATTCCTAAGATTGACAAAATCCCGGCGTAAATATGGATAAGGTCACGCCCCCTGGGGAGTGACCTTA
>NZ_JADYVS010000190.1:0-427 GCF_020194055.1 Bradyrhizobium sp. NBAIM03
CGCTCATACTCATTATTGAAGAGATCGGCGTAATGCTGGATGCGGGTGGAGTGCATGCCGGTGCCACGCTGATACGTCAGCGTGCCGACATAGTTCTGCTTGAGCGCCGCGCGATGGATTTTGGCGAGCCAGGAGGCGGCCTCCTTGCGCGGCATGGGATCGGGCTGCGGCTGCGCAGCAGTCGCCAGCGCCGAAACACACAGAAGAAGAAAAACCGACCGCCGAACGGCCTGCAGCTTGCGGGCGCCTGCCCCGGCAACGGGGTGCCACACCTTCGACATGGATGCCCGCATTATTCCTGATTGGAGTCCTGGGTGTTCGCCACCCCGTTGGCCACTGCACGCAGATAAGGAACCACCATACCGTTGGTCGCCGACTGGCGGTGAGCGCTCAAGTATTCGTCCAGACGGGCATCACGGATCATTGG
>NZ_JADYVS010000191.1:0-427 GCF_020194055.1 Bradyrhizobium sp. NBAIM03
CGGCAAAGTAGGCCGACGCGCCCAGCACGCGCACCGCGTGATAGTGCGACAGCACCACGTGCTTGATCGGCTTGTCGGTGATGGCGCGGATGCGTGCGATCAGGTCTTGCGCCATCGCGGGCGTGGCGGTGGTGTCGACGATCAGCACCGAGTCGTCGCCAATGATGACGCCGGAGTTCGGGTCGCCCTCGGCTGTATAAGCGTAAGCGTTGGGGGAGAGCTGGGTGAAGGTGACTTGTTTGGCCTCGAGGTCGGCTTGCGAGGCGAAGGCTTTGGCCATTCTGTCACTCCTGGTGTAGTGGATTACGGTTGGGGGAATTACGTTTCAACATGCGTGGCTCGGGAAGCCTGCGTTGGGTTGGGCTGAGGGCAAGCCATGCCGAACGCTGGCAATCATAGACCGCACGGTCTGGAGACGCGCCTAGGG
>NZ_JADYVS010000192.1:0-426 GCF_020194055.1 Bradyrhizobium sp. NBAIM03
GGATGACGCGGCGGTTTTCCATCGCGGCGTTCTCGATCGGCACCAGGCGCGAAAGCTTGCCCTGCGCAATCACGAACCCGCCCACGTGCTGCGACAGATGGCGCGGAAAACCACGCAACTGATCCACCAGTTGCGCCCAGCGCAGCACCAACGGTGATTCCGGATCCAGACCTTGCTGGCCTGCGCGCTGCGCAAATTCCTTACGGCTATCCCACCACGCCTGCCCCTTGGCCACCTGCTCGACGATGCCCAGGTCGATACCCAACGCGCGACCGACGTCACGCAGTGCGCTACGCGTGCGGTAAGTGATGAGCGCTGCTGCCAGCGCTGTACGTGTCACACCGTATTTTTTGTAGATGTACTGGATGACCTCTTCGCGACGCTGATGCTCGAAATCGACGTCGATGTCGGGCGGCTCATTGCGCG
>NZ_JADYVS010000193.1:0-426 GCF_020194055.1 Bradyrhizobium sp. NBAIM03
TCCTCAAACAGCTTGCGTGGCTCAATGAGATATTCATTCAAACCGATGGTCGGGCGATGGATAAAAAGCTGTTTGCGCCCCGTCTGGTGCATACGCCCTAAATAACGCCCAACCGCTTCCATCTGATCGATATTATCAGCTTCGAACTGGCGACCACCGACGCTTGGAAAAACAGCGAAATAAAATCCCTGATGGTTCAATAAAGTCTGACCATTAAAGGCCACAGGTGCTGCGACCGGAACTTCATCGTTAACCAGCTGCAACGCAAATTGATGTTCTTCGAGGATTTGATCGGCTGTCCAACGTTCAGGGCGATAAAATTTGACGACAAAACGTCGACGATCTTCGTCCTGAAATTGATAGACACGGTTTTCATAGCTGTTAAGCGGGGTAAGACCGGAATCCACCCGGATCCCATGCTCAAAC
>NZ_JADYVS010000194.1:0-426 GCF_020194055.1 Bradyrhizobium sp. NBAIM03
GGCATTTCCATCGCAGATCTCGTGCGCGGTCTGATCCGCAAGGAAATCAGCTAGCTGATGCTCAACTCAACGGCTTAACCCAATAACTCAACTCATGAGGAAAGCATGGCCAAGATGACGGATGCAGAACGAGCCGCCCTGGAACGCCTGATCTCGCACGCGATGCGCGACAGCGGGCAGAGCCGACGTGTCGCCGACTTTCTGTTGGCATGGTGGAACCCGGGCCAATGCGGTGGGTTCGATATCACCGTGACCTGGGGGCTCGACGACGAGATCGTGGAGGACGTGGTGGTCGTGTTTGGCTATGCCGCACGGAACAACCACTATCCGGACACCTTGGGCTACGGCTCGCAATTTGAGGCCATTGTCAGGGCGTGGCGGCCGGAACTGGTATCCGAAGAAGGTCAGTGATTCCCAGGGGAACGC
>NZ_JADYVS010000195.1:0-425 GCF_020194055.1 Bradyrhizobium sp. NBAIM03
GTGCTGCTGGGGCGCGAGCTGGTCCGTGGCGCCGGGCGACTCGACCCGCGGGCGTGGGCATCTGCGCTCGCGGACTGGGAGCAGAGCATGGCCGACCAGGGCTCTCTCGACCTGCTCGGACCCTCCACCTCGCGCGCCATTGCGCTGATCCGTCAGGGTGTCGACCCCGCGGAGGCTGGCCGCGGTGGGACCACGAACGGCGCGGCGATGCGGATCGCCCCGGTCGGCATCGCAGTGCCCTGGGGGCACGATGGCGTCTCCCGTGCGGCTTTCCTCGACGCCGTGGTCGCGGCCTGCCTGCCGACCCACCACACCTCGCTGGCGATCGCCGGTGCGGCGGCGGTCGGCGCCGTGGTGTCCGCAGGCGTGGGGGGAGCCGCCGACCGCCACGGCTGGCGTGAGGTGGCGCTGGAGGCGGCAGAGGG
>NZ_JADYVS010000196.1:0-425 GCF_020194055.1 Bradyrhizobium sp. NBAIM03
CCGTTCATCACAGCGTGAAGACGATGGACTGGCTGGCCGGTTCGCGTCAGCACATTCTTGAACTGATTGTCACGCGGGTAGCCGTGCTGGGCCCGCTGTTCGTGCTGGGATTCGACAAGGCCGTTGTCGATGTCTACATCATCATCGTGGGCTTCCAGGCGGTGTTCAATCACGCCAACGTGCATTTGCCGTGGGGGCCATTGAAGTACATCTTTGTGACGCCGGATTTTCACCACTGGCACCATTCATCGGAAGACGAAGCGATCGACAAGAACTACGCCGCCCATTTCGCCTTCATCGACTATCTGTTCGGTACTGCGGTGAAATCGAAAAAGGCCTTCCCCGAGAAGTACGGCGTGGTAGGCGACTACATGCCCGACGGTTTCGTCAACCAGCAGCGCTTTCCGTTCCGGCGTCAGCAGAAC
>NZ_JADYVS010000197.1:0-425 GCF_020194055.1 Bradyrhizobium sp. NBAIM03
GCGCACGGTGATGCAAACTCGGACGCCCAGACGCAGAACAACTCGCACATCAATGCCAGCGACACTCTGACTATCGTTAGCGGCGGTGATACCAATATCGTTGGCGCGAATGTGAACGCCAACAAGGTTCTCGCGGATATTGGTGGCAACCTGAATCTTGCCAGCACACAGGACTCCAGCCGTAGCGCTGCCCACCAGGAAAGCTCAGGTGGTGGCTTCAGCATCAGACAAGGTGGTGCCAGCGGTAGCTTCAGTCATAGCAACGGTAACGCCAGCGGCAACTACGCGGGCGTGAACGAGCAGTCTGGCATCCAGGCCGGTGCCGGTGGCTTTGACATCAACGTCAAAGGCAACACGGACCTCAAGGGCGCGGTCATCGCCAGTACCGCAACACCCGACAAGAATCAGGTGACCACGGGCACGCT